>JBILPK010000181.1:0-6785 GCA_044373875.1 Polymorphobacter sp. | reverse complement strand
ACAAGCCAGGATCGGTGCCACCGGAGTCAATCGCGGCGAAAGCAGCCCACCAGCCGACCACACCGCTCGTCACGCATTATTGCCGCACCAGATTTCGCTGGATACGTCAGCCCGACAGACTGCTAGGATGCGCGGGCTCCCGCCGCGTACTACCGGGCGGCAAGGTAAAAACCCTCCGAACGTGTAAACTTTGTCAACTTCGGACCCTCTGGCACGGACTGCCGGCCGCTTCTTTCGCGGTTATCCTTACCGGAACCAGCAGAGCTGCTCCGAGGTCGCCAGCAGCGTCCCGGCGCGGCTCCACATGTCCTTGCGGCTGCCGACGGTGGATTGTTCGATGCGGGTGGCGATCATGTCGGCGAGGATGAAATCATCGCCGCACGCCGCGAGTTCCTCCGGGCCGGCGAGGAAGGTGATCGAGAGGGTGAGTGTTGCCGACGGGCGCGGGCCGGGGCTGACCAGATAGACGCGCGGCGCGCCGAGATCGGAAAGCAGCGCCAAGGTGAGCGCGTCGATCGCCCGGCCGCTGGCCTCGCGTTCCCAGCTCATCGTCCGGCTGTCGGGCTTGTTGAACGGCGGCGGCGGCATCGGCGAGCGCGATTCCATCGGCGGATTCTTGGCGAAGGGCGGGAAATAACCCTGCAGTTCCTCGGGCGGCGGCACGTCGGGCATTTTCGGTTCGGTGTGGCTGTCGCTGGCGCGGCGGCTGGCCATGATGATGATGGCGGTGGCGACGATGGCATCGGCGCCCGCCAGCCGCAGGTCGCAGCGCCAGTGCGCCAGCGAGCGGGTGGCGCCGAGGCGGGTGACATCGATGACGATGTCGGCGCCCGGCGGCAGCGCGGCGATGAAATTGACGGTCATCGACACCGGCGAGCCACTCGCTTCGGGTTCGACGAGCACCGCTTTCAGCAACAGCGCCACCGTCCAGCCGCCGAACACGCCGATGACGGCTTCGTAGCGCGGGCTGGCGATGCCCGCCCAGCGACCCGGGCTGATCGGTGTCAGCGCCAGCGATTCGTCGAAAACGCTCATGCCAGTTCGACCGCCTCGGCCGTCGCCAGCGTCTGCAATTCGGCGCGGATATCGGTCCCCGGGCTGTCGAGCCAGCCGGCCATCGCCGTCTTGACGAAGCCGAGATCGACCGAGCGCACCATCGCCTTGATCGGCCCGACCCCCGCCGGGGTGATTGACAGTTTCTCGACGCCGAGTGCCAGCAGCGCCAGCGCCTCCAGTGGGCGGCCGCCCATTTCGCCGCAGATGGTCACCGGCACGTTCGCGGCGCCGGCCTCGCGGACGATGCGGCGGATGACGCGCAGCACGGCGGGCGACAGCCAATCATAGCGGTCCCCCAGCCGCGGATTGGCGCGATCGGCGGCGAACAGGAACTGCGTCAGGTCGTTGGTGCCGACCGAGACGAAATCGGTCATCGGCAACAGCACGTCGAGCGTTTCGATCAGCGCCGGCACCTCGATCATCGCGCCATAGCGCACCGCCAGCGGCAGATCATGCCCCTGCCGCGCGAGCAAGGCGCGCTGCGCCTCGACCAGGGCTTTCGCCTCGGCGAACTCCCACGGTTCGCTGACCATCGGGAACATGATGCTGATGGTGCGCCCGGCGCCGGCTTCGAGGAGCGCTCGCGCCTGGATCTTCATCAGCGCCGGGCGGCCCAGTGCCAGCCGCAGCGCCCGCCAGCCCATCGCCGGGTTCTCGTCATCGGCGCCGCCGGCGCCCGACAGATAGGGCACCGCCTTGTCGCCGCCGATATCGATGGTTCGGAACACCACCGGCCGGTCACCGGCGGCTTCGAGCACCGAGCGGTACAGCGCCTGCTGGCGTTCACGGCGCGGCAGCGTGGCCGACACGAGGAACTGGAATTCGGTGCGGAACAGCCCGATGCCATCGGCGCCGGTGACATCAAGCGCCTGGGCATCGCCGGCGAGCCCGGCGTTCATCAGCACGGTGATGCGCTGGCCATCGCGGCTGATCGCCGGCAGGTCCTTGACCTTGGCAAAGCGTTCGGCCTGGCGCGCCTTCAGCACGCTCATCGCCTGGTACGACTTGATCATCGCCGCCTGCGGCCGCACCATCAGCGCGCCATTGCCGGCATCGACGATCAGTTCATCGCCATCGCTGACATCGGTGAACAATTCGCGCACCCTGCCGAGCACTGGCACCCCCATGGCGCGCGCCACGATGATGACATGCGCGGTCAGGCTGCCTTCCTCGAGCACGACGCCTTTCAGGAAACGCTTGTCATATTCGAGCAGTTCGGCAGGCCCCAGGTTGCGCGCGATGAGGATGGTATCGCCGCGCAGACCGCTCGCCGCCGCGGTGCCCAATTGCCCCGACACGATGCGCAGCAACCGGTTCGACAGATCGTCGAGATCGGTCAGCCGTTCGCGCAGATAGGGGTCCTCGATCGAGCGCATCCGCGCCCGGGTCCGCGCCTGGACTCGCTCGATGGCGGCTTCGGCGGTCAGGCCGGTGTCGATCGCTTCGTGGATGCGCCGCGACCAGCCTTCGTCATAGGCGAACATCTTGTAGGTTTCGAGCACGTCGTGATGGTCACCGCCGCCGACGAATTCGGCCTGGCCCATCATCGTGTCGATCTGTTCGCGCATCCGGGTGAAGGCGGCATAGACGCGCTGGCGTTCGACCTCGACATCATCGGCAACGGTGTGTTCGACGATGACGCGCGGCTGGTGGAAGACCGCGGTGCCGCGCCCCAGCCCGTCGACGAGTTTGAGGCCATTCAGCCGCAGCGGGCCCGAACTCGCCGCCCGCGCCCGCGCCGCCTGGGCATCATCGACCAGCCCGGCGCCGTGGATGAGTTCCGACAGCACCATGGCGACGGTCTGCAACGCCTCGATCTCGACCTCGTCATAATCGCGCGGCTCGCGGTGCTGGACGCCGAGCACCCCGATGGCGCTTTCGCGGCGCACGATCGGGACGCCGGCAAAGCTGTGATAATCATCCTCGCCGGTTTCGGGGCGATAGGCGAAATCGGGGTGTTCCTTGGCTTCGGCGAGGTTCAATGGCTCTCGCGTCGCCGCGATGGTGCCGACAAGGCCCTGGCCCATGCTCAGCCTTGTGACATGGACCGCCGATTGCGCCAGGCCTTGCGTGGCGTAGAGTTCGAGCATCCCGTCGCGCAGCAGGTAGATCGAGGCGACTTCGCTCGACAATTCCTGCGCGACGATCTGGACGACCTGGTTCAACTTGGCTTCAGCGCCGGTCTTGGCCGCCATCACCTCGTGAAGGCGGCGCAGGATCTCGCGGGCGGCGCTGGCTGCGGCCATCAGGCAGCCGCTACCGCTGGCGGTAACCGCGACGCGAGCGCGGCTTCGGCCTCGGCGACGAGCTCGGCGATGATCTCGGCGACGCTCTGCTCCTTCGTCACCATGCCGACCGATTGCCCGGCCATCAGGCTGCCGTTTTCGACATCGCCATCGACAACGGCGCGGCGCAGTGCGCCGGCCCAATAATGTTCGATTGCCAGCTGCCCGGCGGCAAGGTCCATCTCGCCGCGATCGACGGCTTCGGCGACCTGGCGCTGCTTGGTGGTAAAGGCTTCGGTGCCGGCGTTCTTGAGCGCGCGCACCGGGATGACCGGCAGGCGCGGATCGAGCTGCACGCTGGCCACGGCATCGCGGGCCGAGGCGCGGAAAAAGGCCTTCTTGAAATTGGCATGCGCGACGCTTTCGGCCGAGGCGGCAAAGCGCGTGCCGAGTTGCACCCCCGACGCGCCCATTTCCAGCCAGGCGGCGATCGCGGCACCACGGCCGATACCGCCCGCCACGAACACCGGCACGTCGGTGATGACCGGCAGGATTTCCTGCGCCAGCACGCCGAGCGACACCGGGCCGATATGGCCGCCGGCTTCCGAGCCTTCGATGACGATGGCATCGACCCCCGAGCGCACCAGCTTCTTGGCGAGCGCTGCGGTCGGCGCGAAGCACATGAGTTTCGCGCCGGCGGCCTTGATCGCTTCGATGGCAGCGCCCGACGGCAGGCCACCGGCAAGCACGATATGACTGACCTTGTGCGCGGCGCACACCGCGATCAGCTCCATCATCTGCGGGTGCAGGGTGATAAGGTTGACCCCGAAAGGCTTGTCGGTGAGCGCCTTGGTCGCGGCGATTTCGGCATCGAGCAGCGTCGGGGTCATCGATCCGCAGGCGATGACGCCGAAGCCGCCGGCGTTGGAAATGGCGGAAACGAGGTTGCGCTCCGACACCCAGGTCATCGCGCCGGCCATGATGGCGTGACGGCTGCCGAGGAAGTCACGGCCGCGCTTCGACAGCTGATCGAGGCGGGTCATGCTGCGGCATCCAAGCCATAGGCACTGTGCAGGACGCGCACCGCCAGTTCGACATATTCTTCCGAAATCAGCACGCTGACCTTGATTTCGGACGTGGTGATCGCCTGGATGTTGATGCCGCGATCGGCGAGCGCCTTGAACATCGTCACCGCCACCCCGGCATGGCTTTTCATGCCGACGCCGACCACCGAGATCTTGGCGACCGCCGCGTCCGACAGCACCTTGGCGTACTGGATCGTGCCGCGCGATTTTTCGAGCACGTCGAGCGATAGCGGCAACTGCGTGCGCGGCACGGTGAAGGTGACATCGGTAGCGCCTTCGCCCTTGGCGATGTTCTGCACGATCATGTCGACATTGATGTTGGCATCGGCAAGCGGGCCGAAGATGGCGGCAACGACGCCGGGCACATCGGGGACCCCGACCAGCGTTACCTTGGCTTCGTTGCGGTCATAGGCGACGCCGGCGATCAGTTCGCGTTCCATGTCTTCATCCTCGTCAACAACCAGCGTACCCGGTGCATCGCTGAAACTCGATAGCACCTGGACCCGCACCTTTTCCTTCATCGCCAGCTCGACCGAGCGGGTCTGCAAAACCTTGGCGCCAACCGAGGCAAGTTCGAGCATTTCCTCATAGGTGATGCGTTCGAGCTTGCGCGCCCGCGGCACGATACGCGGATCGGTCGTGTAAACGCCATCGACATCAGTATAGATGTCGCAGCGATCGGCCTTGAGTGCCGCTGCCAGCGCCACCGCCGAGGTGTCGGAACCGCCGCGGCCCAGTGTCGTCACCCGGCCATCGTCCGCCAGCCCCTGGAAACCCGGCACGACCGCTACTTCGCCCGCCGCCATCGCCGCCAGTACATGCTCGGTATCGATGCCTTCGATGCGGGCGACGCTGTGCGCGGCGGACGTATGGATCGGCAATTGCCAGCCGAGCCACGACCGCGCCTTCACCCCTGCGGCCTGCAGCGTGATCGCCAGCAGGCCGGCGGTGATCTGTTCGCCCGCCGCTACCACCACATCATATTCGTGCGGATCGGCGAGCGGCGAGGCTTCGCGGCAGAAGCCGACGAGCCGGTCGGTCTCCCCGGCCATCGCCGAAACCACCACCGCCACCTCGTTGCCGGCGTCGATCTCGCGCTTCACCCGCGCCGCCACGCCGCGAATGCGCTCGGTGCCGGCCATCGAAGTGCCGCCGAATTTCATCACGATACGCGCCATGGCCTGCCGCTATCCCCTGTCTGCACCACCGCTGCGACCTTGGGTCTCCAGCACTGCCGTTGTAAGAATGTGTGCGTCTGATAGAAATGCCTGCCCCCCTTGGCAAGCAAGCCCGTCTATCGCGCCCCTAAGGAATAGCATGGCCAGCATGATTTCGGCCCCCAGCGTGTCGCCCGACGAAGCCGCTTTCTTCGGAAGGCTGGCGGCGGACTGGTGGAATCCGGCCGGCAGTTCGGCGATGCTGCACAAGATCACGCCGCTGCGCAGCCGGCTGGTGCGCGATGCCGCACTGTCGCGCTTCGGCGGCGATCCGCGCAGCCGTACGCCGCTGGCGAGCAAGACCGCGCTCGATATCGGCTGCGGCGCCGGGTTGATGACCGAACCGCTGGCACGGATGGGCGCGCGCGCTACCGGTATCGATGCGGCGCCCGAAAATATCGCGGCCGCTGCTGCCCATGCCACCGCAGGTGGCCTGGCGATCGATTATCGCGCCACCTCGGTTGAGGCGCTGGCGGCGACGGGGGCGCGTTACGACCTGATCACCTGCCTTGAAGTCATCGAACATGTCGCCGGGCGCGACAGTTTCTTTGCGGCGCTGGCCGGGCTGCTGGCGCCGGGCGGGGTTGCCATCCTGTCGACGCCCAATCGCACGGCGGCGTCGTGGGCGGTGCTGATCGGCGGCGCCGAGATGGTGTTGCGCAGCATTCCGCGCGGTGCGCACGACTGGAATCGTTTCATGACGCCGGCCGAACTCACCGAAGCGCTCACACACGCCGGGCTGTCGGTGACAGCGACCACCGGCCTGACTTGGCGCCCGGGCCAGGGCTTCACCCTCGGCCCGGACGTTTCGGTCAATTATTTCCTGACGGTCGTGGCCGCCTGACCTACCAGTACAGCCCGCGCACGGCACGCACGACAAGACCGGCGCGCAGGTCGATCAACAGCGCATCGACACCGACGCGCACCCAGCGCGTGCCCGGAAAGGCCGGCGGCAGGCGGTAATAACCGGGGTTGCCGATGTAGTAGCGGTTGATGAAATAGGCCTGGGGCACGCGGTTACCGACGCCCCAGGCGCGATAGCCATGGCCGCGAGGATGGATATAGCCGTGGCCGCGATAGCGCGCGCCGTCATAGCGCCAGTCGTTGCCGCGCCTGTCGTCCCACCGGTTGTTGTCCCACCGGTCATTGCCGCGCCAATTCTGTGGCTGGCGGCCATCCTTATAGCCGTTGCGATAATTGTT
>JBILPK010000053.1:0-19996 GCA_044373875.1 Polymorphobacter sp. | reverse complement strand
TAATACGCGGTTAAGTCCGACAGGCTGCTAGGCGCGTGCGCCTTTCTGGTCGATGACGCACGCTGTCGCGCGGGTACAAAAAAGCCGGCGCCGGCAATCGCATTGCCGGCGCCGGGTGAACAGGGCGGGGTCGACGCCCTGAAGCGTGGTTTATTCGGCCGGCTGAACCCAGCGCTGGCGGTTGCGCGCCTCCAGCCAGGTGCCGATCATCAGCGCGAAGAGCACCGGATACGACCAGAAGATCAGGCCGACGGCATAGGCCCAGGCAAAATCGCCGGTTTCGGTCATGCTGGCGAAATGCACGGTCGTGCCTACGAGCTGGAACGCGGCGGCCCACATCGGCCAGAAGCGGTCGCTGCGCAGCGCCAGGATGACGAGCCCGGCAAGCAGGCAGGCATCGATGAGCAGCACCGCGGTTTCGACATTGCCGTAACTGCGGTTGGTGAAAATCTGCGATGCGCCGGTGGCGACGATGAAGCCGATCGATGCGATGCGTTCGTCAAGCCCACCCCAGCGCCAGGCGACCGCGCTGCTGCCGAACAAGGCGGTAAAGGCGAGAATATTGAGCAACATGTGTCCATCCCCTTGAAAGTATCGAGCCGGTTCGGCCGCGCACGTCTGGGCGTGCGGCGGCCGGGCCGAATACTGCCGGTCAGGCGGCGACGAGACCGAGGAAGCGGCGCTGCTTGTCGGTGCCGACATCTTCGGGGCAGGGGCCGAGGAAGGCGACGTCGCCGAGGCCGACTTCGTGCTGGGCGACGGAAAGCGCCTTGTGCGAACGGATGATGTTGGTGCGGGCCTTGACCAGCTGCGAGCAGCTTTCCATCGCGTGCATCAGCGCTTCATGGCCGACATGCATGCCGACATTGGCCTGCTGGCTGGCGAGCGGCATGGTGGCGGTCAGACTGGCGACAGCGGAGACGGCGGCATCGATGGCGGCTTCGGCGGCGGCAAGCTTGGCAGCGATTTCGTTGGCGGCGATGCGGGTCTGGGGAAACATGGCAAAGTCCTTCCGTTCGCGCCGAAGCGCGGTGATGAGCGTCCTTGCGGACGATCATCGTCCGAAAGGCTAGAGGAGTGTCTTCAGCGAGGCGAGGGCAGCGAGAATAGCGCCGAATGCCAACGCGGAACCAATGGCAATGAAGAATATCCAGGCGAGGCGAGCCCCGATCGACAGGTCATTCTTCTTGCCCCAGGGGAGCGAGCCAGCCAGAGGACGGGTACCGACGCCAGGGTCTGTGGCGCTAGCACCCGTCCAACTGGTTGGATGCGCTGTGTCCGAGGCCACCGATGCAAATGTCTGGCGGGGAGGGCCGCTGACGTTCGGATCGACATCCGGGCTGGAGCTGAGGTGGTGACCGTGGAGGCCGTGATCACCGCTGCTGCTTGAGGCCGGTGAACCAATAATCGTCGATTCCGGCCCGGAAACAACATCCGGTGTGTGATATATCAATGGTTGATACGCATCGGCACCGGCGCCACCGGCTTCTTCCTGCACCAGAAGGCGCGCCGCCTCGATGCGGCTGCCGACCGAAAGCGTCTTCATCGCCGTGCGCAGACGCATGTCGACAGTGTGCGGCGAAACCCCAAGAACGCGTGCTATGTCCTTGGATTTCATGTGTTGATAGACCAGACGCAGGCAATCGCGCTGGCCATCGGTCAGCTGCGCGAGTTCGGCCTGGATTGAGGCTTGCCGTGTTGTCACGGTAACACACCGCCCGGTTGGGCGC
Source organism: Polymorphobacter sp. (assembly GCA_044373875.1). Taxonomy (GTDB): domain Bacteria; phylum Pseudomonadota; class Alphaproteobacteria; order Sphingomonadales; family Sphingomonadaceae; genus Sandarakinorhabdus. Next base: position 18,266 of record JBILPK010000053.1, on the reverse strand, counting down.
GGCATGTCAAGGCTGTCTGCCAAATTTTCATCGAACCCGATGCGCATTTGCTGACCCGACTTTCGCTGTGATCGTGCATGTATGAACCACTACGCATTTTCACCGATTTCGCGCTGCGATGCAAGTTTTCTACCCTTGGCACGATTCGCGGCCCACCCGGCGCCGGCTGCGGCATCGAAGCTGGTGCGCAACAAACTGTTATATGAAGTGAATTTGTGGCAATTTTGCTATCTTGAAAGGGGTTCGCCGGGACAATCAGGTGCTTTTGTCACTCTTGCAGCGCGAATCGAGCCCCGAATCGACCTGGCATTTGCCGCATCGGGCATCCGCGACGGTCGATTTTTAAGGGCTCTGTTAACGAATCGACGGATTCTGCCCCGGGGGCCGTGGCCGCGCGGCTGACGCCGGACGGATCGATGACGCGCAAAAGCCACCGTCCGGCGTCTTGATGTGCATCTTCGGCGTCTGGACAGGCGCCTCCGGTGTCTGGACAGGCGCCTCCGGCGTTGGAACGGGCGCCTTCGGCGCGCGGACCCTTCCTTCCCGCCGCTTCCGGTGAATCAGATCTATGATTTTGTAATTAAACAATAAACCTGCCTGATATCAGTGTATCAAGCGCTGGTATCAACGCGATTCCGGCATCGGGATACCGCCGAAGCCTTCCCTTTGCCGGCGAGCGGCCTAGACTTTGGCAATGACCTGGTCTCCCGAACTCGACGAACTGGCGCGGCGACGCGCCGCAGCGCTGACGATGGGGGGCGAGGCCAAGCTGGCCAAGCAACAGGCGATGGGACGGCTCAATGCCCGTCAGCGCATCGCCGCGGTCGCGGATGAAGGCTCGTTCCGCGAGATCGGCGCGCTCGCGGGCTTTGCCGCTTATGCCGATGATGGCGAGATGCTGAGCTTCCAGCCGGCGAATTTCCTGTTCGGGCGCGCCACAGTCGATGGCCGGCCGGTGGTGCTGACCGCCGATGATTTCACCGTGCGTGGCGGCGCGGCCGATGCCAGCCTGCACCGCAAGCTGACCGATGCCGAGCGACTGGCGAGCGAATATCGCATGCCGTTGATCCGCATGATCGAGGGCACCGGCGGTGGCGGCTCGGTGCGCACGCTCGAAACCATGGGCCACACCTATATCCCCGAAATCCCGGGCTGGGAGGTGATGGTCGAGAACATGGCCAATGTGCCGGTCGTTGCCCTGGGGCTCGGGCCGGTGGCGGGGCTCGGCGCCGGGCGGCAGGTGATGGCGCATTATTCGCTGCTCGTGGAGGGTGTCAGCCAGATGTTCGTTGCCGGGCCGCCGGTGGTGGCGGCGGCGGGCGAGGTGCGCACCAAGGAAGAACTGGGCGGCGCACATATCCACGCCGCCAACGGGGCGATCGACGATCGGGTCGAAAGCGAGGCCGAAGCCTTTGTGCGGCTGCGGCGCTTTCTGTCGTATTTGCCGAGTTCGGTCGATGAACTGCCGGCGCGCGGGGTCGTCAAGGACAAGCGGCGGAAGGGCGAGGACTGGCTGGTCAGCGCAGTGCCGCGCGATGGCCGCAAGCTTTATCCGATCCGCCCGATCATCGAGGCGGTGGTCGATCGCGACAGCTGGTTCGAAATCGGTCGCGAATGGGGGCTGGGGGTCGTCACCGGCCTGGCGCGGATCGACGGCTGGCCGGTCGCGGTGATCGCCTCGAACCCGCAATCGCTGGGCGGATTATGGACCGCGGCGACGGCACGCAAGGTCGAACGCCATGTCGATCTCGCCGATACCTTCCATCTGCCGGTGGTGCATCTCGTCGACAATCCCGGATTCCTGATCGGCCGCAGGGCCGAGGATGAGGGCACAATTCGCTGGGGTTCCAGGGCGTTAGCAGCCATATATCAATCATCGGTACCCTGGTGCGCGGTGGTTTTGCGCAAGGCCTATGGCATGGCGGGCAGCGGCCATGCGCCGGCCGACCGCTTCCGCTGGCGGCTGGCCTGGCCATCGGGGGATTGGGGCAGCTTGCCGATTTCGGGCGGGCTCGAGGCGGCGTATCGCGCCGAGCTCGAAGCCAGCGAAGACCCCAAGGCGCGGCTCGCCGAGATCAAGGCGCGGCTCGAGCGGGTGAAATCGCCGTTCCGCACGGCGGAAAAGTTCGGGGTGGAAGCGATCATCGACCCGCGCGAAACGCGGGCGGAATTGTGCGAGTTTGCCAATCTGGCGCAGCGCGCGTTGAAGCCGGGACGCAAGGGGCGGGGGTTGCGGCCTTAGGAGGCTACACCAGCAGCCCGCGCAGGATCGTCCGGGTTTCGGCGTCGATCATCCCGTCGATGTTCGCCGGGCGGAAGCGGCGCTGGAAAGCCACCACCGTCGCGCGCGGATCGGTGACATCATAGCCATAGCGGTGCAGCGCGGCGAGGGTGCCTTCGTCGGTCCAGTTCGGATCGAAACCGCCTGCCGGCACGGGTGTCACTAGCCCGGCGCGGGCGAGGCGCGGCCAATCGAACAATTCGCCGGGGTCGTCCTTGCGCGCCGGGGCGACATCGGAATGGCCGATGACGTTCGACGGGTGGATGCCGAAGCGCGTGACGGCGGCGGCGACCAGCGTTTCGACTGCGGCCATCTGTTCATCAGGGAAGGGACGATAGCCGAATTCATGCCCCGGGTTGACGATCTCGATGCCGATGCTGGCGCTATTGACGTCGGTGATGCCGCGCCACCAGGCCTTGCCGGCGTGCCAGGCGCGGTTCGCTTCGTCGACCAACTGCACGATCTGGCCGTCTTCGGCGACGACCCAGTGCGCCGATACCTTGGCGTCCGCGTCGGTCAGCCGGTCGAGCGCTTCGGCGGCGCTCTGCATGCCGGTGTAATGCAGCACGATCAGCGACACCGGATGGCGGCGGACATCGAAATTGGGGCTGGGGCGGGCGATCATGGCTCGACGATATCGCGCAATTGCGTGTCGTTGCTATCGCGTTTCTGCGCGGTACGCAGCGTGATGATGCCGACGCCGATGATGGTAAGGATGCCGCCGATGATCATCTGCGGCGTGATCGGCGTGCCGAATACCGCGATGCCGACCATCACCGACAGCAGCGGCGTCGGCAGGGTGAGCGGCGAGACGGTCGATACCGGGTAGCGCTGGAACAGCCAGCTCATGCCGCCATGGCCGAGCAGCGAGGCGCCGAGCGCCGAATAGGCGAGCCAGCCCCAGGTCGACAGCTTCAGGTCGGGCACATGCGCCAGCGCACCGGGTTCGAAGACCAGGCTTGCGGCGAGCAGCACCGGCACGCTGACCAGCGCCAGCCAGGCATGGATGGTCAGCACCGAAATGCCGGCGAGCTTGCGGAACAGCAAATTCCCCGCCGCCCAGGCGAGCGAGGCGGCGACGGTCAGCCACAGCGCGACGCTTTCATGTGCGATGGCGGGGTCGAAGCCCATCACCGCCACCCCGGCAAAGCACAGCGCCACCGCGGTGATGCGCGGCCAGCGGATCTGTTCGCGATAGATGACGACCGCGAGCAACAGGCTGAACGGCACCCCCAATTGCCCGGCGATGGCCAGCGCCGAGACATTGTCGGCGAGCGCGAACGACAGCCCGCCGAGCCCCATGAACAGCGCGCCAGCGACGAGCCCGGTGACGAGGATGATGCCCATCCGCCCCGGTTGCCAGCGCAGCCAGGGCAGGCAGGCCAGCAGCACGATGGCATAGCGCAGCGCGACGGCGGTGAGCGGCTGGGCATCTTCGACTGCCAGCTTCACCGCAACGAGGTTGAAGGCCCAGACGAGATCGATCAGCAGGATGAGCGCGAGGTGGCGCGGCTTCATGGCGTGCGGCCGGTTGCGCGGGCATAGGCGGTGTTGATCACCGCCATGCGCGCTTCGGTGACGCGGATGAATTCGGTCGGCACCCCTTCGGCGAGGTGGCGATCGGGGTGATATTCCTTGACCAGCGCGTGATAGGCGCGGCGCAGCGTGGCGGCATCGGCACCGGGTTCGACCCCCAGGATCGCCCAGGGGTCGTCGTCGGCGGGCGCGGTGTGGCGGTTGCGCACGCGGGCGGCGGCGGCAGCATCGAAGCCGAGCCGGGCGGCGACCTTGTCGAGATAATCGAGTTCGCGCGGATCAAAGCCATCGACAGCCGCGATCAGCCACAGCGCATCGAGCAGATCCTCGAGCAGCGGCGAGCCCGGGCCGATAAGGGTCGCCGCCTGTTCGGCATAGGCTTCGAAGCCGGCGACCGATTGCTGGGCGAGTTCATAGAAGCGCCGGGCGTTGTCGGCTTCCCCGGCAGCGACCTGGAACAGCCGCTGGAAGGTGGCGAATTCGGCCGGCGAGGCCTCGCCATCGGCGCGCGCCATCTTGGCGGCGAGCGCGATGGCGGCGATGGTGAAGGCGACGCGTCGCCGCTCCGGATTAGCGGCGCGGCGGATGCCGAGATCGATCGCGCCGCCCGCCGCCGCCCCGGCGAGCGCACCCAGCGGCCCGCCGAGCAACAGCCCGGCCGCCGCGCCCGCAATGGTCGCCCAGATGCTCATGAGGGGAAAAGCCGGGTCACATTCGGGTCTTAGGCGAATGTTCGCCGGTGGTCACCCGCTGGCAGGTTAAAATTCAGCCAATTTGGATGATCACCGCACCAGTCACACTGTGCAGCGGCGCATCGCCCGGCTGGGCCACGCCCGGCACCAGCGTCCCGGCGCTACCCGAAACCAGCGTCACCATCCCGCCGGGGGCGGACAGGGTGGCACCCGGCGCAATGGTCAGCCGCCGTACCGGCAGGCCGTCGCCATCATGGACCAGCCGCGCCTCGCCCCAATGATGCGCCTCGATGACCGGGCGGGCGAGCAGCGGGTCGCCCGCCAGCGCGGTGGCGACCGTGCGCACATCCTGGCTGCGACCGCGCGCCGTCACCAGCACGGCATCGGGGGTGGCGATGATGTTGAGGTTGTTGACCCCGATGGTGGCGAGCAGCACGCCATCGGCACGCAACAGGCAGCCGAAACTGTCGACCGCCTCGACCCGGCCGTGGCTGACATTGCCATGGTCGTCGCCGGTGCCCAGCCCGTGCAGCGCATCCCAGCTGCCGATGTCGGACCAGCCGGGATCGACCGGGCAGACGGCGACATTGTCGGCATGTTCGAAAACGGCGTTGTCGATCGAGATCGACGGCACCGCGGCAAAGGCCTGGGGGTCGGGATCGATTCGGCCGCCCGCGTTGCGCTTGCCGGCGAGAGCCGCCTCGGCACCCGCCAGCACAGCGGGCGCATGCGCCGCCAGCGCCGAGCGCATCGTTGCCACCGAGAACAGGAAGATGCCGGCGTTCCAGGCAAAGCTGCCATCGGCGACCAGCGCCCGGGCGCGCGCCAGGTCGGGCTTTTCGATGAAGCGTTCGGCGCGCTGCACCCCCGCCATGATCGCCGGCCCGGCCTTTATATAGCCATAGCCGGTTTCGGGCGTCGCGGCGCGGATGCCGAAGGTGACCAGCCAGCCGGCGCGCGCCGCGGGCAAAGCGGTGGCGACGGCGGCGCGAAACACCGCCGGCGCCGCCACCTGATGGTCCGACGGCATGACGAGCAGCACCGCATCGGGATCATCCGCCGCTATGGCGACCACGGCGAGGGCGATCGCAGCCGCCGTGTTGCGTGCCGCGGGCTCGACGATCAGCAGCGCCGCATCGCCCAATTGTTCGCGGATGGCGCCGACATGCGCCGGCCCGGTGACCACGACCGGCACCTGAAAGCCGGGCTGGCCCGCCACCCGCGCTGCGGTCGCCTGCAGCATCGTCGCGTCTTCGGTGAGCGCCAGCAACTGCTTGGGCATCGCGGCGCGCGACAGCGGCCACAGCCGCGTGCCGGCACCGCCTGACAGGATGACCGGCCAGATACCGGGGGCAGGGGCAGTGCTTGTCATGTCTTTTGCTCGAACATCCCACTCCCCTAGCGTCCTCGCGTCGCTGCCGCTAGGCTGTCCGTCGTGGCACGGGGACTGACATGGAACTGACCGACGTTGGCCTGTTCGGCCATTTGCTCGCCTTTCTGGGCTTTTCGGTGCTGGCCGTGTCGGCGCTGTGGCAGCGCACCGACAGCCTGTCGGCACGCTGGATGAGCTTTGCCGCGGCGGTCACCGCGATCTGGGCGCTGGTGTTCGTGCTGGCGGTCTTCGATCCCGAACAGTTCGCCTTCTGGCTGACCCCCACCGGAACGCTGCGCTCCGCGGCATGGGTCGGCTTTCTGGTTGCCGTGCTGCGGCCGACCTGGCGGCTCGACAACCGGCTGCGCTCGTCGTTCGTCATCGCCAGCGCGGTCGGCTTCATCGTGTCGTTGCAACTGGCGCTCGATCTGGTCGGCGGCACCTTTGTCGTCCTCGCCGGGGAAAAATCGGCGATCGGCGCGCTGTTCCATATCCTGCGCATCACCGTCGCGGTGTCGGGGCTGGTGCTGATCCACAATCTCTACGTCAATACCGATGATGGCGCGCGCGGCGGGGTGCGGCTGCTCGCCATCGCGCTGGCCGGCATGTTCATCTACGATCTCAACCTCAACACGCTGGCCTTCCTGCTGCCGCCGCCGTCGGACGATCTCTACAATATCCGCGGTACTGTCTTTGCGCTGCTGGTGCCGCTGCTGCTGATCGCCTCGCGCGAAGGCTGGGCGGCGCGCATGCAGGTGTCGCGCCAGGTCATATTCCACACCCTGTCGTTCTCGATGATCGGGGTCTATCTGATCGCCATGGCGCTGCTCGCCTATGGGTTGCGGCTGTTCGGCGGCGATTGGGGGCGGCTTTTCCAGGTCACCTTCCTGTTCTGCACCGTGACGCTGGGCGCCATCATCCTGTTCAGCCCGCGTTTTCGCGCCGCGCTGCGGCTGCAGATTGCCAAGAATTTCTTTGCCTATAAATATGATTACCGCCTCGAATGGCTGCGCTTCATCGCCACGGTGTCGCGCACCGGCGGCGGCGCCAGCGACAGCGCTGCCGCGCTCAACGATCGCGTCATCCAGGCGGTCTGCACGGTGCTCGATTCCCCCGCCGGCGTGCTCTTCGTCCCCGATGACGATGCGCTGGTGCCGGTGGCGGAATGGCAGACGCGCAACCTGCCCACCGAAGCGCTCGCCCTGGCATCGCCGCTGGTACAGTTCCTCGCCCAGCGCCAGCGCATCATCGATTTCGACGAATTGCGGTCGGGCGAGGGGGACTATGGCGCCATTCCGTTGCCGGGCTGGATCGCCGCCAACCCGCGCATCTGGCTGGCGGTGCCGCTGGTCCATCTCGATGCGATGGTCGGTGTGCTGGTCATCGAACGCTCGGTGGTGCCGCGCGGGCTGAACTGGGAAGATTTCGACCTGCTGCGCACCCTCGGCCGCCAGGCGGCAAGCTATATCGCCGAATCCTCCACCCAGATCGCGCTCGACGATGCCGCCAAGTTCGATGAATTCAACCGGCGCTTCGCCTTCATCATGCACGACATCAAGAATCTCGTCAGCCAATTGTCGCTGGTGGCGCGCAACGCCGAACGCCATGCCGAAAACCCCGAATTCCGGGCCGACATGGTCAAGACGCTGCAAAGCTCGGTGGGCAAGATGAACGACATGCTCGCCCGCCTGTCGCAGCGCCCGGGCAGCCGCGGCTCGCCCGACTGGAAGCCGGTGGCTGTGGCGGCGCTCGTCGAACAGGTTGTCGCCGTCAAGCGCCAGGCGCATCCGCCGTTGACACTGGCGGTCGTGGCGGACGAAAGCATCTATGGACAGCGTGTCGTGGGGGATCCGGTGCAGATCGAACAATTATTCCTGCATCTTGTCCAGAATGCCATCGACGCATCGGGCCCCGGCGCGCCGATCCGCGTGGAGATCTACCGCCACGCTGATGCCGATGGCGACCGGGCGGTTTTCCGCATCGAGGATCATGGCACCGGCATGTCGCCGCGGTTCATGCGCAACGAATTGTTCCAGCCGTTCCGGTCGACCAAGCCCAACGGCTTTGGCATCGGCGCCTATGAAGCCCGCGAGATCGCGCGCAGCCATGGCGGCCGCCTGGAGGTGGCCAGCCGCGAAGGCGAAGGCACGGTGTTCACCATCACCCTGCCGCTTGCCGCCGCCAGCCAGTTGCCCGAAACGGCGGCGGCGCAATGACCGTCCCCCGCAAACTGCTCGTTGTCGAGGATGATGAGGGGCTGCAGCGCCAGTTGCGCTGGTCGTATGACGATTATGACGTCGTCATCGCCGGATCGCGCGAGGCCGCGATCGAGGCGCTGCGCGCCCATGACCCCGATGTGGTGACGCTCGACCTCGGGCTGCCGCCCGATCCCGATGGCGTGTCCGAAGGCTTTGCGACGCTGGGCGAGATCCTGCGGCTGCGGCCGGCGACCAAGGTCATCGTTGCCTCGGGGCACGGTGCGCGCGAGAGCGCCCGGCGGGCGATCGCCGAAGGGGCGTTCGATTTCTACCAGAAACCGGTCGATATCGACGAACTCGGCATGATCGTGCGGCGTGCTTTTCATGTCGCCGATCTCGAGGCCGAAAATCGCCGGCTCGCCGAGACGGTCAACGCCGGTGCCGGAGATGTGCTCGGCGGCATCATCACCGGCTCGCCCGAGATGATGAAGGTGGCGCGGATGATCGAGCGGGTGGCGACCGCGCAGGTCAGCGTCATGCTGCTCGGCGCCAGCGGCACCGGCAAGGAACTGCTGGCGCGCGGGCTGCACAATGCCTCGCTCCGCGCCGCCAAGCCGTTCGTGGCGATCAATTGTGCCGCGATCCCCGAAAACCTGCTCGAATCCGAACTGTTCGGCTATGAAAAAGGCGCCTTCACCGGGGCGGTCAAGCTGCAGGAAGGCAAGATCGAGCTCGCCGAGGGCGGCACGCTGTTCCTCGATGAAGTCGGCGATATTCCGCTGCCGTTGCAGGTGAAATTGCTGCGCTTCCTGCAGGAACGGGTGATCGAGCGCATCGGCGGGCGCAAGTCGATCCCGGTCGATGTGCGTATCGTCTGTGCCACCCACCAGAATCTCGATGCGATGATCGCGACGCAGAAATTCCGCGAGGATCTGTTCTACCGCCTCGCCGAAATCGTCGTTCGCATCCCTTCGCTCGCTGACCGCCATGGCGATGCGGTGTTGCTGGCGCATCATTTTCTCGGCAAGTTCGCGCGTGACAACGGCCGCAGTTTCAAGGGGTTCACCCCCGATGCCATCGCCGCGATCAGCGATTGGGCTTGGCCCGGCAATGTCCGCGAGCTTGAAAACCGCCTGAAGCGCGCCGTCATCATGGCCGATTCGGCGCGGCTGTCGGCCGCCGATCTCGATCTCGGCAAGCCCGAGAACGACCAGTTGCTGTCACTGAAGGCCGCCCGCGAGGCCGCCGACAAGGCGGCGATCCGCAAGGCACTGGCGCGATCCGAAAACAATGTCAGCAGCGCCGCCAAGGTGCTGGGGATCAGCCGGCCCACGCTGTACGACCTGATGAAGCAATATGGGCTGGAGACGGTGTAACAACGCCCGCCCCGCAGGGGGGAGGGAGATAGAAGGGCCACGGCGCTTGCATCCCGGCGTGGCATGCCCTAAGCGCGCCCTTCGGTCGGAGCGTGGCGCAGCCTGGTAGCGCACTTGACTGGGGGTCAAGGGGTCGCAGGTTCGAATCCTGTCGCTCCGACCAGCCTTCCCCCAGAATATTGAGAACATGAAACCAGCGCCGTTGCCACGGCGGGTGGCTGGCGCGCGTTTGTCATATTCTGGCACATTTTACTTGACATCTATAACCATATTGGATAGTTGTCAGGCCTGTTCCTGAACCAGGAGGCCGGCATGTCCGATGTTGAGGCCCTGCTCGCAGCATTGCTGCGGCGGGAAGGCGGTTTTGTCGACCATCCCGATGATCGCGGCGGGCCGACCAATTTCGGCATCACGCAAAAGGTCGCGCGCGCCGCCGGCTGGGCCGGGACGATGCGCGACCTGCCGCGCGAGCTGGCGCTCGCCATCTATCGCGAGCGCTACTGGCACGCACCGCGGCTCGATGCGCTCGTTGCCATCGCGCCCGGCGTGGCGGCGGAGGTTTTCGATACCGGCGTCAACATGGGAGTCGGCACCGCGGTCGCCTTCCTGCAACGCAGCCTGAATGTGTTGAACCGGGATGATGCCGTGCTGGTCGATGGCCGCATCGGGCCGGCAACGCTGGCCGCCGTTGCCGCGCTGCTCGCCCGGCGCGGCGCCCGCGGCGCGGCGGTGCTGCTGCGCGCGCTCAACGCCCTGCAAGGCGCGCGCTATATCGAAATCGCCGAAAACCACCCGGCACAACAGGCGTTCGTCTTCGGCTGGCTGGCGGAGCGCGTCGCATGAGCCGCTGGTGGTGCGATCCGCAATGGCGGCGCACTATGCTGGCGCTGGTCTTTGCCGCTGCCGGCGGCGTGCTGACGGCGCAAAGCCTGTGGCTTGCCCATGCCGTGCTCGAAAACCCCTGGCCGGCGGCGCTGGCGGCGGCGCGGCTGCGCATCATCGGCGCGGCGCTTTATGCCAGTCTCGGCCTTACCGGCCTCGTGCTGACCGGGCTGAGCATGACCGTGGCGCTGCGCCAGGTGTCGGCGCGCTTCATGGGGGCCGATTTCAGCGCCGCCGGCGGCGGGGAGGACACGCCATGATTGCCTTGCTCGCTCTGGCCCGGCGCCTGCCGCGCGCCGCCTGGGCCATCGCCGCACTAGCGCTGCTGCTCGCCGGGCTGGCGCTCTGGCATCGCGGCGAGGTGCGCAGCGCGCGGGTGGAGGGCGCGCGGGCACAGGCCGCCACCGATGCGGCACAGGTCGCCGGCGCTGCCGCACAGGCCGCCGCCGCCCAGCGCCGGGTGATCGCCGCCACCGCCGCGCGGCAGACGAAAATCACGAAGGAGAGTGACGATGCGCTTGCCGCCCGCCTGGCCGATCTTGGCCGCCGCCATGATGATCTCCGCCTGCGCTGGGCCGCGGCCCGCGCCGATCCCGGTCGCCCCGGCGCGGGTGGCGCAATTACCCTTTCCGAAAGCCCCCCCGGCGCTGCTGACGCCGCTTGCACGGCCCGTGGGTGGGTATCTTTCGACACTGCCGCCGCCGCCGCCGCTGCCGCCGATGCCGCGATAGCCAAGGATGATGCGTGGCGGGAATGGGTGGTGGCGCAGGCGGAAGCGTGGCCGGAGTGACAGAGCCTCCGGCGGGCAGGGCCTGAGGCCCTGCACCCCATTCAGGGGGTCATATGTCGACGGGCCAGGTCCACATAATGGGCGACGCCGTTGCGGTTGCGGGCCACGTCCGCGTCGCTGAGCATCCGCAGCAGTTTTGCCGGCCGGCCGGCCCACAGCTCGCGCGCGCCGATGCGCTTGCCCGGGGTCAGCATCCCGCCCGCCGCCAGCATCCCGTCGCTTTCGATCACACAGCCATCCATGACGATCGCGCCGAGCCCGACAAAACCGCTGTTTTCGATCGTGCAGCCATGCACCATCGCGAGATGGCCGATCAGCACGTCGTCGCCGATCACCGTCGGGTGGCGCGCCCCGGCGGCACCGCCGCTAACGTGAATGACGCTGCCATCCTGGATATTGGTGCGCGCGCCGATGCGGATCGCCTCGACATCGCCGCGCAGCACGCAATTGTACCAGACCGAACTGTCCGCGCCGATCGACACATCGCCGATGATGCGCGCGCCCGGCGCGATGAAGGCGCCAGGAGCGACCTGTGGCAGCCGGCCGGCGAACGGATAAAGGCTCATGGCCGCAGGATTTCGTAGGTGACATGCGCGCTGAGCGGATCGTCCGCCGCCAGCGCCGGATGCGCGAAATCGAGATCATGCCGGCGGGTCATGCCGAGCCGCAGCATCAGGCCCCAACTACGCACATTGGCCGGCGTCGTGATGGCAGCGATGCGATCGGCGGGCAGATGCGCCCAGCCCCATTGCAGCGCCGCCGTGGCTGCCTCCAGCGCATAGCCCTTGCCCCAGGCGTCTCGCCGCAGCCGCCAGCCGATCTCTATAACATCTTCCAGCCCGGGGATGCGTTCGGGCATGATCTTCAGCCCGCAAAAGCCGAGAAAATCACCGGTTTCGCGGTTTTCGAGCGCCCAGAACGTGTGGCCGAGCCGGGCCTGGATGGCGCATTGCCGGTCGAGCAGGACATCGGCTTGCGCGCGGTCGATCAACGGCCCGAGATTTTCCATCACCTCGGGGTCGCGGCCCATCGCCGCCCAGGGCACGCGATCGCTGTCGCGCCAGTCGCGGATGATCAGCCGCGGCGTTTCGAACGCAAATTCTGTCACGGAAACAGCGGCGCCTGTTCCAGCCCCATGGTTTCGGGCAGGCCGAACATCAGGTTGAAATTCTGGATGGCCTGGCCCGACGATCCTTTCACCAGATTGTCGATCGCGGCGATGACGATGGCGCGGCCGGGCACGCGATCGGCAAAGACGTTGATGACGGCATGGTTGGAGCCGCGCACCATCCGCGTCGCCGGCGCGACGCCTTCGGGGAGCAAATGGACAAAGGCTTCCCCCGCGTAGCGATCGGCGAGGATGGCGCGCAGATCGGCGACGCTGCGCCCGGTTTCGACGATGCAGGTGACGAGTTCGCCGCGGTTCATCGGCACGAGGTGCGGCGTGAAGCTGATTGTCACCGGCCGGCCGGCGGCGGCGCCCAGTTCCTGTTCCATTTCGGGCATGTGGCGGTGGCGGCCGATGCCATAGGGGTGGACGGCCTCCGCCACCTCGGGAAACAGGTTTGCTTCCTTCAGGCTGCGCCCGGCGCCCGACACGCCCGACAGCGCGTTGACGGTGATGCGGTCGGGCGAGATCGCGCCGGCGCCGACGAGCGGCAGCAGCGCAAGCAGCACGGCGGTGGGGTAGCAGCCCGGGCAGGCGGCGAGCGTGGCGCCCGGCAGCGCGTCCCGCGCGAATTCGGTCAGGCCATAGACCGCGCCGGGCAGCAGCGCCGGGGCGGGGTGTTCGCCGCCATACCAATCGGCATAGACGGCCGCATCCTTCAGCCGGAAATCCGCCGACAGGTCGATGATCTTCACCCCCGACAGCGTGCCGAGCAAGCTGGCCGAGGCGGCGTGCGGCAGGCAGCCGAAGACCGCGTCGATGCCGGCATAATCGATGCTTTCGCTGGTCACCAGGCGCGGCAGGTTCGGATAGGGCGCGAAATGCGGCCAGATCTGCGCCATCGTCTGCCCGGCCTTGCTGTTCGCCGACAGCGCCGCAATCTCAATGCGCGGGTGCGCCAGCGCCAGGCGCACGAGATCGGCCCCGGTATAGCCGGAGGCGCCAAGGACAGCGATGCGGATGGGGCTGGTCATGCCCGCCGGTTACGGCAAGGGCCAACGCGGTTCAAGCGCGCTGTTCAGGTCCGGGAAGCCGGTTTCGTGGTGAAGCCGGCGGCCGGGGCATAGTGCATGTCGACATCGGGATAATGGCATTGATCATTGACCGGATCGTCATTGCCGATGGCAAGGAAGACGGCGGCGGCGTTGCTGCGGTTCTGCAGATGATGGCCGTTGGCGCCGCCGGCCTTGAAGGTGGCGATATCGCCGGGGCGGAGCGGGGTTTCGCCGTCGTCCTCGACCAGCACGGCCTCGCCGCTTAGCATCACCAGCAATTCGTCCTCATGGCTGTGCCAGTGGCGCTGGCTGCTCCAGGCGCCGGGATCGAGGGTGACGAGATTGGCGCCGAAGTGCGTGAGGCCCGCCGCAGCCCCGATGGCGCGCCAGTGACGGCCGGCGACGGCGAGATGGTGCGGCGGGAGATAGCCGCTGCGGCTGATTTCGGGGAGGGTGGTCGGGTCGATTTTGGGCATGTTGTTCTCGCGGTGAGACCCACCCCCGACCCCTCCCGAACGGGAGGGGAGAAGCAAGGAAGCCCCCTCCCGTTCGGGGAGGGGAGAAGAAATCAGTGCTTCCGGACGACCACCGGCAGCTTCTTGTACCCATGCACGAAGCTCTGCGCGACATAGTCGGGTTCGCCGGTCACCTGCACCGTCATCCGGCGCTTGAGCATTTCCTCGAACAGGATCTGGATCTGCAATTCCGCCAGCCGGGCGCCGACGCAGCGGTGGACGCCGAAGCCGAAGGCCAGGTGCCGGCGGGCGTTGGGCCGGCCGATATCGAGCCGCTCGGCATCGGGAAAGACGCTCTCGTCGCGGTTGCCCGAAATATACCACATCACGACCTTGTCGCCCTTGCGGATCATCTGGCCGCCGACTTCGGTATCCTCGACACAGGTGCGCCGCATGTGCGCCAGCGGCGTCTGCCAGCGGATGACTTCGGGCACCGCGGCGGGGATCTTCGCCGGGTCGTCGATCAGCTTTTGCCATTCGCCGGGATAGTGGTGGAAAGCGTGCGCCGCCCCCGACATCGAATTGCGCGTCGTGTCATTGCCGCCGACGATGAGCAGGATGAGATTGCCCATGCGTTCCTGGAAATCCATGCCGCCCATCGCATCCGAATGCGCCATCAGCGAGACGAGATCGGCGGTCGGCGGCAACGCCTTGCGCGCCGCGAACAGCCGGTCGAAATAGTTGGTCATGTCGACGAGGTGCTGCTGCCGCACGTCCTTGGTGGCGGGGTTGAGCGCGGCTTCGATATCGCCGCCCCAGTCCGACCACAGGGTGAGCTTGCGGCGATCTTCCCAGGGGAAATCGAACAATATCGCGAGCATCTGGGTGGTCAGTTCGATGCTGACGGTATCGACCCAATCGAATTCGGTGTCGAACGCCAGCGTATCGAGCAATTCGACCGTCCGCTGCCGCACGCTTTGCGCCATGCGGGCGATTTCGGACGGGCCGAACGACGGCGCGACGACGCGGCGCTGCTCGCCATGCCGGGGCCGGTCCATGGCGATGAACTGCGGCAGGTTGAAATCCCCCAGCAGGTCAACAACGGTGATGCCGCCAAAGACATGGCTCGATGAAAACAGATCGGGACGGGCTTCGACCGCCTGGATGTCGGCATGGTTGCAGATCGACCAATAAGGGCCGAACGGGCTGTCGGCACAGAAATGCACCGGTGCCTCGCGGCGCAGCCGGGCGAACCAGGGCCGCCAGCTGTCATGGGCGTAAAGCCCCGGGTCGGTGACGTCGATCGCGGCGAGTGCCGTGGTCTCGGCCGGATCGCCGGCGCGCAGTTGCGTTGCCATGTGCCCAATCTCCCCAATCGTGCCGTACCAATCGTGCCGTACCGGTCGTGGCGCCGGTTCGCTGCGACGATATCGCGCTTTGCCGCTGCGTGCGAGCCATGATTGCGCAGGGCTTTCGGGCGATGAATGGTTGCGCCATGGCGATGAAACGTTAGAGTGCCCGGCATTCAGGCGCGTGACGCGTCTCCAGACACACCCCGGGGGAGAATCCATGGCCGGCCGTCCGATATCACCGCGACCGCTATCGCCGCATCTGTCGATCTGGAAGTGGCAGATCCATGCGATCGTTTCGATGACGCACCGCATCACCGGCAACGCCATGGCGATGGGCGCGGTGCTGTTCTTCCTGTGGTGGCTGATCGCCGCCGCCACCGGGCCCGAAGCCTATCTGTTCTTCATGAGCGTCGCGACCGGTTGGCTGGGCAAGCTGATCGCCATCGGCTTCACCTGGACGTTTTTCCAGCACATGTGCTCGGGCATCCGCCACCTGATCATGGACACCGGGCAGGGCTTCGACCTTGTCACTAGCAAGACCATGGCATTCGCCGCCTTTGTCGCCTCGATCACGCTGACGATCATCACCTGGGGCACCATCTTCATGACCAAGGGCTTCTGACCATGGGCACAGGGACAGATCTCGGCCGGGTGCGCGGCCTTGGCTCGGCCAAGGACGGCGTGCACCATTGGTGGCTGCAACGTGTCACCGCCGTCAGCAATCTCGTGCTGATGTTGTGGTTCATCTTCTCGCTCGTGCGCCTGCCAAGCCTGGATTATTCCAGCGTGACGCTGTGGCTGCGGCAGCCTGTCGCTGCGGTGCCGATGATCCTCCTCATTGCCACCGTCTTCTGGCATCTGCGTCTGGGTGTGCAGGTATTGCTCGAAGACTATGTGCATGGTTCGACGCGAGTTGTCGGCATGCTGGCACTGAATTTCTATACGGTGGCGGGGGCGGCAGCCGCCGTTTTCGCCGTCCTCAAGATTGCGCTTGGAGCGGCATAATGGCGGCTAGTTATCAGATTATCGACCATGTCTATGATGCGGTCGTCGTCGGCGCCGGCGGCTCCGGCCTGCGCGCCGCGATGGGCATCGCCGAAGCCGGCTTGAAGACCGCGTGCATCACCAAGGTGTTCCCGACGCGCAGCCACACCGTCGCCGCCCAGGGCGGTATCGCGGCTTCGCTCGGCAACATGGGTCCCGATCACTGGACCTGGCACATGTACGACACCGTCAAGGGGTCGGACTGGCTGGGCGACCAGGACGCGATCGAATATCTCTGCCGCGAAGCCCCGGCGGCGGTTTACGAACTCGAACATTTCGGCGTGCCGTTCAGCCGCACCGAAGCCGGGCGCATCTACCAGCGCCCGTTCGGCGGCATGATGCAGAACATGGGCGCCGGCCCGCCGGCGCAACGCACCTGCGCCGCGGCCGATCGTACCGGCCACGCCATGCTGCACGCGCTCTACCAGCAGAGCCTGAAATACAGCACCGACTTCTACATCGAATATTTCGCCATCGACCTGATCATGGTCGATGGCGAATGCCGCGGCGTCATCGCCATCAACATGGACGATGGCAGCATCCACCGCTTCCGCAGCCACAAGACCGTGCTCGCCACCGGCGGCTACGGCCGCTGCTATTTCTCGGCGACCTCGGCCCACACCTCGACCGGTGATGGCGGCGGCATGGCGATCCGTGCCGGCGTGCCGATGCAGGACATGGAATTCGTGCAGTTCCACCCCACCGGCATCTATGGCGTCGGCGTGCTGATCACCGAAGGCGCACGCGGGGAGGGCGGTTACCTCACTAACTCGCAGGGCGAGCGCTTCATGGAACGCTATGCACCGTCAGCGAAGGACCTCGCCTCGCGCGATGTCGTGTCGCGATCGATGGCGATGGAAATCCGCGAAGGCCGCGGCGTCGGCAAGGATGGCGACCATATCTTCCTCAACCTCAACCATATTGACCCTGCGGTGCTCCACGAACGCCTGCCCGGCATTTCGGAAACCGCCAAGGTCTTCGCCGCGGTCGATGTGACCCGCGAGCCGATCCCGGTGGTGCCGACGGTGCATTACAACATGGGCGGCATCCCGACCAATTATCACGGCGAAGTCGTGACGTTGAAGGATGGCAACCCCGACACGGTGGTGCCCGGGCTGTTCGCGGTCGGCGAAGCGGCGTGCGTTTCGGTGCACGGCGCCAACCGGCTCGGCTCGAACTCGCTGATCGATCTCGTCGTCTTCGGCCGCGCCACGGCGCACCGCATCGGCGCGACGTTGAAGGCCGGCACCCCGCACGCCGCGGCATCGAAGGCCGCCGATGATTTCGCGCTCGGCCGCCTCGATGGCTTCCGCCACGCCAAGGGCAGCCAGTCGACCGCCGAGATCCGCCTGGCGATGCAGAAGACGATGCAGTCGAATGCCGCGGTGTTCCGCACCAGCGAAATCCTGGAAGAAGGCGTCGGCAAGATCGACGCGGTCAGCACGCGCATGGCCGATATCGGCATCCAGGACCGCAGCCTGGTGTTCAACACCGATCTCATCGAAACGCTCGAGCTCGACAACATGATGCCGCAAGCGGTGCTGACCATGCACATGGCCCGCGCCCGCCACGAAAGCCGCGGCGCCCACATGCACGAGGATTTCCCCAACCGCGACGATGCCAATTTCATGAAGCATTCGCTCGGCTGGAACCGCGACGGCAAGGTCGAACTCGCCCAGCGGCCGGTGCACGAATACACGCTGACCGACGAGATCGAGTATATCAAGCCCAAGGCGCGGGTGTACTGAGCGACTTGCGGACTATCGGATAAGGACTTGGTATGGCTGAATTTTCCCTTCCCGCGAACAGCAAGATTTCGAGTGCCGGCAAGCGCTATCCGGCGCCAACCGGGGCGAAGAATGTCCGCTCGTTCAAGATCTATCGCTGGAACCCCGATGATGGCGCGAACCCGCGCTATGATACCTATGAGCTCGATCTCGCCGATACCGGGCCGATGGTTCTCGACGCGCTGATCAAGATCAAGTCGGAAGTCGATTCGACGCTGACCTTCCGCCGTTCGTGCCGCGAAGGCATTTGCGGGTCGTGCTCGATGAACATCGACGGGCTCAACACGCTCGCCTGCACCCAGGCGATTGCCGACATCAAAGGCGAAGTGCGCATCACA
>JBILPK010000180.1:0-6884 GCA_044373875.1 Polymorphobacter sp. | reverse complement strand
ATAGATCAGCGGAATATCGCGGCCATCGACATAAAGCTCGACGACGCGCTTTGCTTCATTGGGGACAAAGGTCGCCAGCACGTCTCCCTGTTTGATCAGCGTGGCGGAATCGACCGCTTCGACGCGCATGATGCGGCCGCCGCGCGGCGCGCGGATCAGCTGGACCGACTGGCGCTGGCGGTTGATCACGACAGCGTTGAGATCGGCTTCGGACTTGGCGATCTTGGCGCGGTAATCGGCCACCTTGATCTGCGCCAGTTCCCAATCTCGCCGCGACGCCAGCCCTTCGCGAAACAGCGTTCCAGCGCGTTCGACGTCGCGGGTCGCAGTTGCCATGGCTTCGCGCGCCGCGTCGATTTCGGCCCGTAGCTGGCGCTGCTGGGCATCAAGCCGGTCGAGCAATTGCGGGTCGATATCGAGGATCCGGGCAATCGGGTCCCCGGCCTCGACTGCAC
The DNA here is from genome assembly GCA_044373875.1 of Polymorphobacter sp. GTDB lineage: Bacteria > Pseudomonadota > Alphaproteobacteria > Sphingomonadales > Sphingomonadaceae > Sandarakinorhabdus. The sequence goes on along the minus strand of JBILPK010000180.1, from coordinate 6,429 downwards.
TGCCGTCGGTAACGAACCAGCGATCGATACGACCATTGACCATCGCAGTGATGTTCTGCTGGCGATCACGCGGATCGAGCGCGATCACCATGCCGGTGCCGGGGGCCGTCTGCACCCAAGGCACGACCGCGGCAAAGACAATGATGCTGACGATGGCAAAGACCGTCAGGATGCCCAGCGCGCGCATGACACGCGGCGGCTTCAACCGCGCGAGGGTCGGGAAATACCGCAGGTCATCAGCGCGCATTGTCAGCCTCCCCCTGCTGGCTGTGGCGGAGAGCTTCGAATTCGCCGCGGTCGCGGACCACCGCCTGCTGCGTGCGACCAAGCCACAGATAGCCGTCGAGTGAAACGTCTTCGGGGCGGTTGCTGAAATAGATGATCGTCGTGCGCTTGCCGGCAAAACTGTCGAGTGCCGCCTGCAAGCGTTGCTGGCCGACCATGTCGAAAAGCGGTGACAACACCAGGATCCGCGGTTCGGCGAGGATGGCGGCTGCAAGGCGCAGCTGCATCGTCTTGCCGAGCGACAACGGATAGCCGGTCGAAGACAGTACCGTCTGCAAGCCATCGGGCAGCATCGCGATGCGATCTTCAAGGCCGACAAGTTGCAGCGCCCTGATCATCGCCGTCGGATCGGCATCGGGGTTGGCGAGGCGCAGATATTCGGTGATTGTCGATTCAACGACCGCCGGGCGATTGAGCACCTGGACATCGCTGCGCAACTCCAGCGTATCGAGCGCGGCGATATCGACGCCACCGATGGCGATGATACCCTTGGCGGGGCGGAGATGGCGCTTCAGCAGCATCGAAAAGCTGCTTTCCATCCCGGGCGACCCCTGCGCGACAAGGCGCGCGCCGCCGGGAATCTGGAAATCATATTGCACCCGGCCCGACATGTGATCGAACTGGACATTGGCAAGCGACAGCGCCGAACTGCTGAGACGCAGCAGCGGAGTCCCGGTCTTGGGCACCGGTTCTTGCGGGATGGCATAGAGCAGCGCCAACTCCTCGACAGCGGCGACCAGATCGTAAAGATCGTCGATATAGGACGCGAGCTGCGATACGCCATAAAAGGCGCCGGACAGGATCAATTCGGCGGCAACCAGCTGACCGATCGACAATTGTTCCTGAATAACCAGCCAGCCGCCGAGTGCGAGCAGGCCGGCACTGGCCAGCGCGTAAAGTACGAGCAGGGCGATTGTCTGCGGAAAGTAATAGCCGAAATGCTTCTTATGGGCCGCCACATAGCGCGCCGACACTTCTTCAGATCGCGCGAGGGCATAATCGATATGACGCGCCGTCTTGTAAAACCCGTTGGAGGCACCGACGCTTTCGAGCCAGTGCGCGGCATTGTATTTTTCATGGCTGAGCGCAATCGACGTCTTCATCGCTCCGCGGGCCCATATCCCCCAGATCAACCACACCATCAGGATGACAACGATGTTGAAGGCCAGAAAGAACGGGTGATAAAAGGACGTGACGATAAAGCCGACGCCAGCCTGCAGCAAAATGGTGAAGCCGCCGATCAACAGCGATGGAATGACCTTCTGGATGTTGATCATTTCGAAAAAGCGATTGAACAGATCGATGCGGCGATTGTCCTGGAAAAACGGGTTGGCGGCGTTGATGGCACGCAAGGTCACCTCGGCGACCAGCCTAGCCATGAAGCGACGCCGGAACAGCTCCATCATGTAGCTGCGCATCGCACCGAACAGCCCGGAAACGAGCAGCAGAAAGAGCAGGACGGCAGAAAGAGTGAACAACGGCACCGGCAGCGCCGTGCTGGCAATGCTGTTGATCAGCAGCTGCACCGAAATCGGTGTCGCCAAGGACAAAACGCTGATGCCGATGCCATAGATGATCGCCAACCAGAAAAAATTCTTCTCCGGCCCAATGATCGGTCCCACCCACTGCCAAAGGTCACGCAGGCGAATTTCTTGGTATCCCGCGCCGGCCATTGTCATCCCGATTGAACCGGCACCCAACGGCCGGCGAGGCAATGTAGGTTTCTACCCTGCCTGGCTCAAGGGCTGGCACAACAAAACATTACAAAAAGTCAATAAAGTTGCCAGAAGCCCTTCATTCGATATGTGCGAGCTGTGAGGCGATAGCGGCCACCATCGTATCGAGCTGCACCTCTTCCACGATAAGCGGCGGTAACAGCGCGATTATGTCGCCCGTGGCGCGGACCAGCGGCCCCCGATTGGCCAGCCGGCGGAACAATTCCATGGCACGCGTCCCGGGCGCTCCAGGGGCGCGGCACCAGCACCCCGGTTGATCCGGCCATCGGTTCGACGATGAAAGCGGCGATGGTATCGGCGCCGTGCAGGGCGACCGGCCCCTCCAGTGCGTCGGCAAGGTGCGCGCCATGACCGGGCTGGCCGCGCGTGAACGTGTTGCGGGCGAGATCAAGCGTGTGCGGCAGTTGATCGATACCGGGCAAACCGGGGCCGAAAATACGCCGGTTGCTGACGATGCCACCCACCGAAATGCCGCCGAAGCCGATTCCGTGATAACCGCGTTCGCGCCTGATCAGCCGGGCGCGATCTTCAGCGCGGTGGCGACCGCTTCCGATCCCGGATTGGCAAAGAAGACCCGGCCGAGAGCGTTCGGCGGTGGCTGCAACATGATCAGCGAGTTCTGTTTTCCGCAGATTTCGGGGTGTTCCACAGCATGGCTGGTGCGGGTGCGCAACCGCCGGGAGGTCATAGTCAAAAATCATGCGCTACCCGGGCGCAAATGGCGCAAGCGGGCCGTAGCGCGCCAAAGCCGATGGTCTGGCCAAGGCACAAAAAAGGGGCCGCTCAGGAAAGGAGCGGCCCCGATTTTTGTCTGTCAGCTTACTGCGGAGTGCAGGGGAAGCTGGCCGGAGCCGGAGCACCGCTGAACGTGATTTCCACGCGACGGTTCTGCGGTTCGCGCACACCATCGGCGGTGTCGACGAGCGGACGGCTTTCACCGAAGGCTTCGGTCGTGATCGAACCATCCGGCACACCCTTGGTGGCGAGATAGGCCTTCACGGCGTCGGCGCGACGCTGCGACAGGGCGACGTTGTAGGCGTCCTTGCCCGACTTGTCGGCGTGGCCGGCAAGCTGAACACTGGTCTGGCCGGTCGCGGCATATTGTTCCGCGGCGCGATCGAGGATCGCAGCGGCTTCAGCCGTGATCATCGACTTGTCCCAATCGAAGAACACCAGGAACGGACCCGGGGTCACGGCAGCCGGCGGGCACGGCGGCAGCGGTGCCGGTGCGGGCGGGGGCGGCGGTGCCATCGGAGCCGGCGGCGGCGGCGGCGGCGGCGCGTCGAAGAAGTTGTACGCCAGCGTCACCATCAGGCTGTGGCTGCGATAGCGGGTGCTGGTCGCAAGGCCGTTGGTGGTGAAGGTTTCGACGTTCGGCACGTTGAAGAAGCGGTACTTCAGGCCGAGATCGACATGGTCCGACAGCGGCTTGTAGACGCCGGCAAGGATCTGCCAGGCGAAACCGGTGTCCGAATCATTAATGAACGCCGGGCCGAACTTGGCGTTCTGATACTGATAATGCTGGACGCGAGCGATACCGGCACCACCGCCGAGATAGGCGCCGATGTCCTTGTCCTTGCCGCCGAAGTCGAACAGGCCGTTGGCCATGAACGACAGCACGCGAGCATTACCATCGGCTGCCGTCGAGTTGACACCCAGCGCCGGAACGCGGGTAGCGCCGACATTGTAAGCGATTGAGATCGGGATGGCCGGAATGGCCTGTTCGATCGTCGTCTGGTCGAGGTTGTTGTCCTTGTAGGCAACTTCGAATTCAGCGCGGAAGCCGCCGAAGTCGTAGCCGATGTTGCCACCGACGTCGTAGCCGATTTCATGACGTGCACGGATACCGTCTTCGACGACAACCACGGGCGTACCGGGGCGGGTGATGTCGAACAGCTGGTTCTGGACCAGGTTGGCACCAGCTTCCAGACCGACATACCAAGACTTATCGCGTGCCACAGCCGGGCCCGCGAGCGCCGTAGTGGTGAGCGCGAGTGCCACTGCAAATTTACGCATTGTCATCCCCTTCCATCTCCATTTTGTGTATCGATACTGCCTGAACGCCTTAACCCACTGCAATGGACAGGTGCAAGTGCGGAATGCGCCGGGTAGTTGCTCAAAAGACACAATCGGGCGAGGAATTACGGGGCCACCAAGGGGAAACCCTTAGTCAATCACGCCTTGCAGCACCAATGCCGTCAACAATTCGGCAAAGGCCGCTCGCAATTCGACATCAACAACGGAACCGCCGGCCGGAACCGCCACCACCACCGGCGCCGCCCCCAGCACGACGCGGCCGCCAATGTGCAGCGCGGTCACCGGCCAGGCATCCGCCTGCCAACCGGCATCATAGATCGCCAGCACGCCGGCATCAGCGACCTAGGCGACAAACCCCGGCGCCGGCGCCGTGAACTGCCAACCGAAGCCGTCGCGCATGGCGATCGAACCGGCCTGCCCGGCCCAGTCGCCCGTCGGCATGGACCCGACGATATGACATTCACCAACCACCGGCGTCGTCGGCGGCGCCTTGGCACCTTGCGTGGCCACCGCCAGCTGCAGCCGCCGATCGATCGCCAGCAGCGCCTCGTTATGCGTGATTTCCTTCTGGGCCTGGGCTGTGGCGAGCAGTGGCAAGCGGTGACGGAGCGTTTCGGACATGGCAATCTCCTCGATCAGGCAAGGGTGAAGGTAGCGACTGCCGCAGCGCCCGGCCCAACGAGTGCGCTGACCTGGCTGACACGCAGTTCGTTGGCGCCGGTGCCGCCATCGGCCAGCCGGTCGATTGCGGCATAGCGGAAGGCCGGCGACGTTACCGCGGCGCTGCGCACCGGAACGCCGCCTCGCAAAATGATGACACGATAGGTTTCGCCAGCCTCGGCGAGCGGCGCATCGATGAAATCCGGCCAACCAAAGCCCGACCGGCTGCGACGGACCCAGCTGGCGACGATATCGTCATCATCCTGCCGCAGGTGCAGATGCGCCGGCGACAGCGGCCGCAGCGCCCGACCGCCGACCAGGGCGGCAACAGCATCGCTGCCGGCATCGCCGCTGCCGGTCGCCCGCGCCAGCATCGTCTGGCCGATGCTTTCCAATGGCAGGTCGATCGGCAGCAGCGCCGCCGGGTCGATCAGCACGAAGCGTTCGCCCGCGGCGTGGCCGGCAACTGCCGCCTCGCTGTCCTGGCGTCCGCGCAACAGGCCCGACAGGCGAAAACGCCGCGACGCCAGCATCTCGGCCTGCGTGAATTGCACCAGTTCATCCCCCAGCAGCGCGAGATTGGCCCCGGCGAGGACCGCCGCCTCGCTGGCCGGCTGCAACCACATCGCGTCGGACAACAGTTCGACCTCGACCGCGGCAAAGCGATCCCAGCCCGCAGTGGTGCCCGGCGGCAGCACGCTGGCGGCCACCCCCTGCACCCCGCCGCCGGCGATCGTGCCCGCCGCCTGATAGCTGAAGCCGGCATCGCGGCTGATGACTAGCGGCGCCCGGCGCCAGCCCGGCGCGGCACCCGCGGCCGCCAGCAAGAGCCGCGGCCCGGCCGGCACTTCGCCGGGCAAAGGCTGCAGATCGAGCCATTGCACGCGCGTCTCGCCAGCCGGAAGCGCGGCAAAAGCCAGCGCCCGCCCGGGATCGGCAATCCGCTCCGCCACCGGCTGGCCATCGACACGTTCGAGATCGAGCTGCAAGATAAAGCCTTCGAAACGCGTGGCACGCACCCGCCACAGCCGGCCATCATCGGCAAAGCGCACCCGCATGACCGCAGCGCCCGCGCCGCGCCCATCTCGCAGGCTTCCTCGACCAGCGCGCGCAGCGTCACCCGCGTCACGCCTTCGGCCTCGGCCTCGGCCTGGGCGACCAGTCCTTTGAGCATCGTCGTCATGCACCCGCCTCCAAGGGAAAGGCGCCCCGGGGGTCCGGAGCGCCTTGTCGTTTTCGGCGGATTTCTGAAGCGTGGACTTTCTCTATCCAAAAGCGTGACGCTTGTCAATCAAAAAGTTCCAGATAGGTGATTTTACTGCCATGGCGCCCACGCTGCAGCCGGTCCATGATGCAAGACAAACAGGAGTTGAGTCGTCCCCATGCGTACTACTGCCGCCTCGTCGGGTGTCCGGCTCTACTATCTCGATGACGGCGACCCGGTGGCGCGCACGCTTTTTTATGGGCCGCTCGCCGAGGCGCTGATCGTCGCCGCCGAGCAGCCCGCCGAGATCCAGGGCGGGTTGTGGATCGCTACGCATGACGATGTCGTCGCCTATCTCGACATGATCGAGGGCTGAGCGTCGAATCACAAGAACCCGCCCCCGACCCCCAAGCAGAGGGTCAGTAGTAGCGCTCCTCCTCCCACCACGGGAAGAAGTCCGGCATGTCGCTCGACACCTTGTCGGGATAGACCGGGGCACGTTTTTCA
>JBILPK010000052.1:0-20135 GCA_044373875.1 Polymorphobacter sp. | reverse complement strand
CGACCATCCGGCCCGGCGCGCGCTATTATCAGTCGCTGCGGCTGCTCGACCAGGTCAAGTCTCTGAACGATCAGGTCTTCACCAAATCGGGCGTCATGGTGGGCCTGGGCGAAACCGCGCAGGAACTCCACCAGGTCTGGGACGACATGCGCTCGGCAGGCGTGGATTTCCTCACCGTCGGCCAATATCTCCAGCCGACGCCGCGCCATGCCAAGGTGATGGAATTCGTGCCGCCGGCGACCTTTGCCGCCTATGCTTCGGTGGCGCGGTCGAAGGGCTTCCTGCAGGTGGCGGCCTCGCCGCTGACGCGATCATCGTACCACGCCGGCGCCGATTTTGCCGAAATGCAGGCCAAGCGCCGTGCGAAAACCCCGGTGAAGGCAGGCGCCTGATGCCACATCACGCCGAAACACGGCGGCTGCCCTATACTCCGGCGCAGGTCTATGCACTGGTCGCCGATATCGGCCGCTATGCCGAATTCCTGCCCTGGGTGCAGGGCATGCGCATCCTGAAGACCGAAGGCAATGTCGTGACGGCGGACATGATCGTCGGCTTCAAGATGGTGCGCGAACGTTTCACCAGCCGGGTGACGCTGTCCCCTGAAACCCGGGTGCATGTCGATTACCTGTCGGGGCCGCTGAAATATCTGCACAATGACTGGGTGTTCCGGCCCGCCCCCGATGGGGCCTGCGATATCGATTTCAGCGTCGATTTCGAATTCAGGAACCGGATGTTCGAGCGGCTCGCCGGCATGTTTTTCCAGGATGCGTTTCGGCGTATGGTCGGTGCTTTCGAAGCGCGCGCCGCCGCAATCTACGGCGTGCCGACCCCGGTCGCTTCGGGCATCAGCAGTTCGAGCGCCACCAGCGCCGCCTGACGGCGGATTTCGCTGCGGCCGAGGTCGCCGAAATGGCGGATATCGGCGACCATCGCTTCGGGATCATGGCCGCGCACGGCGCGGGCGAACACCACCGTGCCGACCGGCTTCTTCTCGGTGCCGCCGCCCGGCCCGGCGATGCCGGTGATGGCGACCGCGACATCGGCATGGCTGTGCTTCAAGGCGCCCTGCGCCATGGCCCAGGCGACCGCGATCGAAACCGCGCCGAAGGTTTCGAGAATGTCCCGGTTGACCCCGATGGCTTCCATCTTGGCTTCGTTTGAATAGGTGACGAAGCCGCGCTCGACGACATCCGACGCGCCGGCGATTTCGGTAAGTGCCGCCATCACCAGCCCGCCGGTGCAGCTTTCGGCCGCGGCGATGGTGCGCCCCGCGGCGCGGTTGGCATCGAGCACGCGGGCCGCGGCTTCGAGCAGTTCGGGGTCCATGGCTTAATCCTGCTCCGGCAGGCGCACACTCGCCATGGCCTGTGCCGCCAGGCCTTCGCTGCGTCCGGTAAAACCGAGAAGTTCGGTGGTGGTTGCCTTGACGCTGACCCGCCCGGCATCGATGCCGAGAATGGCGGCGATGCGTTCGCGCATGGCGGTGCGGTGCGGGCCGATCTTGGGGCGCTCGCAGATCAGCGTCACATCGACATGATCGATGATGCCGCCGCGCGCCCGCACCAGTTCGGCGGCATGGGCGAGGAAAATGTCCGAAGCGGCGCCTTTCCAGCGCGCGTCGCTCGGCGGGAAATGATCGCCGATATCGCCCGCCGCGATGGTGCCGAGCAGCGCGTCGGTGAGCGCGTGCAGCCCGGCGTCGGCATCGCTGTGGCCGATGAGGCCGTGGCTGTGCGGGATGGCGATGCCGCACAGCCAGACATGATAGCCGGGGCCGAAGCGGTGCACATCGAAGCCGCTGGCGGCGCGCGAGGTGAGGGTGGGAGTGACCATTGCCGCCGCTTTGGCAAAATCCTGCGGCTCCGTCACCTTGAAAGCGCGTTCGTCACCGCTGGTTACCGCGACTTTCAACCCCGCCGCCATGGCGATGGCGAGTTCATCGGTGGCCCCGGGCGCCGCGACGCGGTGCGCGGCGAGCAGCGGTGCAAAGCGGAACGCCTGAGGGGTCTGCACGCGGAACAGGCCATCGCGATCGACCGACGCTTCATAATGCGCATCGCCGCGGCGCAGGCTGTCATTGACGGCCAGGCCCGGTACGGCGCCGTCATGGGCCGGGTCGGCGAGCGCTGCGAACAGGCCGTCGAGCACCGCATCGGGCACCAGCGCCCGCGCCGCATCATGGACAAAGACCAGATCGACCTGCCCAAGCGCTTCGAGACCGCGCAGCACCGATTGCTGGCGGGTGGCGCCGCCGGCGACGGGTTCGGGCAGGCCAAGACCCGCAACGGCAGCATCGTAAAGCGCCCGATCCGCCGGGTTGATGACGATGGTGATGCCGGCAAAGCCGCCATGCGCCTGCAAGCGCTCGACCGCGCGGCGCAGCAGCGGCACCCCGGCGACGGCGCGATATTGCTTGGGCATTCCGCCACCGGCACGCACCCCGGCGCCGGCCGCAACGACAAGAGCATGAGCGATCATCGCCATCCCCCTATCGCACGCCTCGCTTGCCGAACAGGGGGAAAGCCGATATGGCGCGTGCCTGTTTTTCAGGCAGTCCCGTGAACCGTATACCCCCCATTGCCATCGGGCCGTTGACGCTCGCCATGCCGGTCATCCTGGCGCCGATGACCGGCGTCACCGACCGGCCGTTCCGCACCCTCGTCAAGCGCTATGGCGCCGGGCTGACGGTGACCGAGATGATCGCCAGCGAGGCGATGATCCGTGATACCCGCCAGTCGCAGCAAAAGGCGGCGTGGGACCCGTCGGAAGAACCCGTCAGCATGCAGCTGGCAGGTTGCGACCCCGAGCGCATGGCCGAAGCCGCCAGGCTCAACGAAGGGCTGGGCGCCGCGATCATCGATATCAACATGGGCTGCCCGGTGAAGAAGGTCGTCAACGGCCATGCCGGTTCGGCCTTGATGCGCGAGCCCGAGCTGGCCCGCCGCATCATCGAGGCGACCGTCAAGGCGGTGAAGGTGCCCGTCACGCTCAAGATGCGCATGGGCTGGGACCATGCCAGCCTCAATGCCCCCGAACTGGCGCGGGTCGCCGAGGACCTCGGCATCCAGCTGATCACCGTCCACGGCCGCACGCGCTGCCAGCTTTACACCGGCAGCGCCGATTGGGCCTTCGTGCGTAACGTCAAAGATACGGTGAAAGTCCCTGTAATCGTGAATGGTGATATCTGCTCGATCGCCAATGCCGAAGCGGCGCTCGACCAGTCGGGCGCCGATGGCGTGATGATCGGCCGCGGTGCCTATGGCAAGCCGTGGCTGATCGCCCAGGTCATGGCGGCGCTGACCGGCCGCCCGGTGCCAGCCGACCCGACGCTCGCCGAGCAACAGGCGCTGGTGCGCGAACATTATGGCCTGATGCTCGAGCTTTATGGCCCGGTGATCGGCGTCAATCTCGCACGCAAGCACCTCGGCTGGTATACCAAGGGGCTGCACGATTCCGGCGTTTTCCGTAACGCCGTCAACCAGATCGCCGATCCGGCGGTGGTATTCGACATGGTCGATCGCTTCTACGAGGCGCAACAGGCCGCTGCGCTCGCCGATCCGGCCATCGCCGCTTGAGCACCGCTGCCGAGCATCTCCTCGCCGGGCTGGCGGTGCCGGCGGTGCTCGTCCGCCCCGATGGCATGCCGGCGCGCGCCAATCTTGCCGCCGAAGTCTTCCTCAACGCCAGCCAGCAGGCGCTGACCGAGCGCGGCTGGGCGGCGGCATTCGGCCAGAATACAGCGGTCGAGGATCTTGTCCGCCGCGCCCATGCCGAGGGCACGAGCTGCGCCGCCTATGACCTGACGCTGCATTTCATCGGTGGACGCGCTGCCCGCGCCGATATTCTCGTCTCGCCCGTCGGTGACGCCCGTGATTGGCTGGCAGTTGCCTTCCAGACGCGCGCCGTCGCCACCCTCGTCGATCGCCAGGTGCATCAGCAGGGGGCGGCACGTTCGGCGGTCGGGGTAGCTGCCATGCTGGCCCACGAAATCAAGAACCCGCTGTCGGGTATCCGCGGTGCCGCACAGTTGCTCGCCGGCGATACGGCGATGGCCGACGATGATCGCCGCGAATTGACCGACCTCATCGTCACCGAGGTCGATCGTGTCGCCAAGCTTGTCGACCGCATGGAAAGCTTCACCGATACGCGGCCGTTGCAGCTGCTGCCGGTCAACATCCATGAAGTGCTCGGCCATGTCCGCCGCGTCGGCGAACAGGGCTTTGCGCGCGAAGCCATTATTCGCGAACGCTATGATCCGTCGCTGCCGATGGTCGCCGGCAATCGCGACGCGCTGATCCAGGTCTTTTTGAACCTGTTGAAGAACGCCGCCGAAGCCCTTGGAAATAATGGCCGTATCGAAATGACAACCGCCTATAAACCCGGCCTGCGCGTCCGCGGCGAAGCCGGCGGCAGCCCGGTGTCGCTGCCGCTCGAAGTGCGCGTCATCGACAATGGCCCGGGGATCGATCCCGATCTTGCCGATCATATCTTCGAACCCTTCGTCTCGACCAAGCGCGGCGGCTCGGGCCTCGGGCTGGCGCTGGTCGCCAAGATCGTCGCCGATCACGGCGGCGTCATCGAATATGAACGCTCGGGCGAACCGCTGCGCACCATTTTCCGGGTGCTGCTGCCGGTCGCGCGGTCGGGGACCAGCGCATGACAGCAACAATCATCATCGCCGATGACGACGCCGCCATCCGAACCGTCGTGCGCCAGGCGATGCAGCGCGCCGGCTACCAGGTGCTGGTCACCGACACCGCCGGGGGCCTCGTCAAGCTGATCGCCGAAGGCCGCGGCGATGTGGTGATCAGCGATGTCATCCTGCCCGATGCCAACGGCCTCGATACCATCCCCAGGCTGCTCGAATTGCGCCCCGGGCTGCGGGTGATCGTGATGAGCGCGCAGAACACGCTGTCGACCGCGGTGCGTGCCACCGAGCAGGGCGCCTTCGACTATCTGCCGAAACCTTTCGATCTCAATGAATTGACGCGATCGGTTGCCGCTGCATTGGAAGGCCGCGCTGTGGGGGACGACAGCGAGCTGGGCGACGATACCCCGCTCATCGGCCGTTCGGCGGCGATGCAGGAAGTCTATCGCCTGATCGCCCGCGTCGTGCCCAACGACCTGACGGTGATGGTGCTCGGCGAAAGCGGCACCGGCAAGGAACTGGTGGCGCGCGCCATCCACGACATGGGGCCGCGCGCCAGCCGGCCGTTCATCGCGCTCAACATGGCCGCCATCCCGCGCGAGCTGATCGAAAGCGAATTGTTCGGCCATGAACGCGGCGCCTTCACCGGTGCCGCGGCGCGCGCCGCCGGCAAGTTCGAACAGGCACAGGGCGGCACTTTGTTCCTCGATGAAATCGGCGACATGCCGATCGAGGCGCAGACGCGGCTGCTGCGCGTGCTGCAAAGCGGTGAATTCACTACCGTCGGCGGCATGCGGGCGCAGCGCGCCGACGTCCGCATCGTGTCGGCGACCAACCAGGACCTGCTGACGCTGACCCAGACCGGCCGCTTCCGCGAAGATCTCTACTATCGCCTCAATGTCGTGCCACTGCATTTGCCGCCGCTGCGCGCCCGGCCCGAGGACATTCCGGCGCTGGCCCGGCATTTCCTCGAAACCGCGGCGCAGGAGGGCCTGCCGCGCAAGACGATCGATGTGCATGCCATCGCGGCGCTGCGCGAGCACAGCTGGCCCGGCAATGTCCGCGAGCTTGAAAATCTCATGCGCCGCCTCGCCGTGCTCGAACGCGGCGATACCATCGGGGTGGCGGCGATCGCCGCCGGGCTGGGGCAGGGCGCGCGCCCGGCACCGCCACCGCCTGTCGATGACAGCCAGGGCCTGGCCGAATCCGCCGCCGGGCATATCGCGCGCTATTTCGCCGGTTTCGGCGACAAATTGCCCCCCGAAGGCGTTTATGACCGGCTGCTTGCCGAGGTCGAGCGCCCGCTGATCGCCGCCTGTCTCGATGCCACCGGCGGCAACCAGTTGAAGGCGGCCAAGCTGCTCGGCATCAACCGCAACACGCTGCGCAAGAAACTGACCGACCTGGGGCTTGATCCGGTGGCGGCGCGGCGCGCCTGACTCCCCGCCCCTCGGGCGGGTGCGTTGCCCTCCACCGTTGCCCGGGCACCATCTGTCGCATCATCGCAACGCGCTGTGTTTCTTTGGCCACGCTTTTGACGTAGACACAGTGTTGCATGAACGACGCACTTGCATCCCCTGCACTGCAGCCGGGCGCTTCGGCGACACGGATGCCCTTGCGTTGGCGGTCACTGCGGCGCCGGGCCAACCGCTGGGCGCGCCGGGTGGATTTCTATCCGCGGCTCGAACTTGCCGCCGCAGTGCTTACCATCGTGCTCGGCTGGACGAGCTATGCCCTGCTGACCGGTCGCGCCGCGCCGGCCAACGGCGTGTCGCCGCCGATGGTGACGCTGTTGCTCGTCGCCAACCTGTTACCGGTGATGACGCTGGTCGTGCTGATCGCGCGGCGCGTCGCGATCCTGCTCGCCAACCGGCGGCGCGGGCTGGCGGGCGCGCAGTTGCACGTGCGGCTGGTGGCGCTGTTCGCCGGCATCGCGGCGGTGCCGACGGTGCTGGTGGTGATCTTTGCCTCGCTGCTGTTCCAGTTCGGCGTGCAATTCTGGTTTTCGGACCGGGTGAAGACCATTCTCGATGGGTCGAACCAGGTCGCGCAGGCCTATGTCGAGGAAAATCGCCAGCGCGTCGCCGATGACATCGTGGCGATGGCGACCGACGTCAACAATTACGCCCGCGACTTCGGGCTGGGCAGCGAGCTGTTTGTCAAGGGGCTGCAATTCCAGGTCGCGGCGCGCAACCTGTCCGAAGCCGTGGTGTTTTCGCGAAGCCCCGATGGTCGCATCACCAGCATCGCCAACACCGGCCCGGGCGATGCGATGCTCGACCGGCGGCTGCGCGATGTCGACCTGGCGCAGGCGCGCGGCGGCGCCGCCACCGTGGTCGCCAAGGGCAGCGACCGCATCGAGGCGGTGGTCGCCATCGATCCGGCCGCCAGCCGCTATATCTATGTCAGCCGCAAGGTCGATCCGGCGGTACTGGCGCGGGCCGACAAGGCGGCGGGCGCGCTCGGCGAATATCGATCGTTGATCGAACGTTCGCGGGTGATGCAGCTGCGCTTCAACCTGGTGCTGATGGGGGTGTCGCTGCTGACGCTGGCGGTGGCGGTGTGGTTCGCGCTGTGGTTGGCCAACCGGCTGGTGGCGCCGATCGCGCGGCTGGCGCTGGCGGCGGAACGCGTGGGGGCAGGGGACCTTGATGCGCGGGTGCCGGTGCGCGGTTCGCCCGATGAAATCGGCACGCTGGCACGCGCCTTCAATCGCATGACCAGCCAGCTGAAAACCCAGCAGAATGCGTTGATCGGCGCCAACCAGCAACTCGACAGGCGCCGCGAATTCACCGAGGCGGTGCTGTCGGGTGTATCGGCCGGGGTGCTGTCGATCACCGCGGCGGGCGTCATCCGTGTCGCCAATCGCTCGGCGGCGGCGCTGCTCGAAACCGCCGAAAGCAATCTCGTCGGCCAGTCGCTGCGCTTTGCCGTTCCCGAACTCGCCGAAATGCTCGACGAAGCCCAGCATGGCGGCGCGACGGCGCGCCAGGTTCGCATCGTGCGCGGCACCGATACCCAGACCCTGTCGGTCCGCGTTGCCGGTGAAATCGGCTCCGAGACCGGTTTCGTGCTGACCTTTGACGATATTTCGGCGCAGCTCGCCGATCAGCGCCGCGCCGCCTGGGCCGATGTGGCGCGGCGCATCGCGCACGAGATCAAGAACCCGTTGACCCCGATCCAGCTCGCCGCCGAACGCTTGCAGCGCAAATATGGCCGCCAGATCGCCGAGGACCCCGAAACCTTCGGTGTACTGACCGCAACGATCGTCCGCCAGGTCGGCGATCTGCGCCGCATGGTCGATGAATTTTCCGATTTCGCCCGGCTGCCCAAGCCGATGTTCGCGCCCGAAAATCTCGACGCCGTGGTGCGCCAGGCGCTGGTACTGCAGGAAGTCGCCTATCCCGCGATCACCTACACGGTCGAAGGCAGCGCTGCCGAGGCGCTGGTCTGCGATCGCCAGCAACTGGCACGGGCGCTGACCAACCTGCTCAAGAACGCCGCCGAAGCGGTGACAACGCGCATCGAGCGCGACAGCGCCGACGGGCTGGCACCGGCGCCGGGCCGGATCGTCATCGCCATCGCCGATGACGAGCAGGCGGTGGCCGTGACGATCACCGACAATGGTATCGGTTTGCCGCTCGAAAGCCGGGCGCGGCTGACCGAACCTTATGTCACCACCCGGGCGCGCGGCACCGGGCTCGGTCTCGCCATCGTCAAGAAGATCATCGAGGACCATGGCGGCAGCCTCGAACTCGGCGATGCCCCGGATGGCACGGGGGCCTTTGCCCGGGCCCGGCTGAGCCGGGCGATGAACGCCGACAGCGTGCCCCCTGAAACCGCGCTTCCCTTCAAGCTGACAGCCTAGGATAACCGACAGACATGGCCCTCGACATCCTGATCGTCGACGATGAAGCCGATATCCGTGACCTGATCGCCGGGGTGCTCGGCGACGAAGGCTATGGCACGCGCACCGCCGGCGACAGCGATGGCGCGCTCGCCGCCCTTGCCGAACGCCGGCCGTCGCTGATCGTCCTCGATGTCTGGCTGCAGGGCTCGCGGCTCGATGGCATCGAACTGCTCGACGAGATCAAGCGCCGCGAACCGACGCTGCCGGTGGTGGTCATCTCGGGTCATGGCAATATCGAAACGGCGGTCGCCGCGATCAAGCGAGGTGCCTATGATTTCATCGAAAAGCCCTTCCAGGCCGAACAATTGCTGCTCGTCGTGCGCCGTGCCACCGAGACCGAGCGGTTGAAGCGCGAATATGAAGCGCTGAAGGAACGCGTCGGTTTCGATACCGAACTGACCGGCACATCGGCGCTGATCAACGGCGTGCGCGCCACGTTGAAACGCGTCGCCGCCACCGGCAGCCGCGTGCTCATTACCGGCGCCGCCGGATCGGGCAAGGAAGTCGCCGCGCGCCTGCTGCACCAGTGGAGCCCGCGCGAAGCTTCGCCCTTCGTCGTCGTCAGCGCGGCACGGATGACCCCCGACCGCGTCGAGGAGGCCTTGTTCGGCAAGGAAGAAGGAGGCCATCTGGTCAATTCAGGCCTGTTCGAACAGGCACATGGCGGCACCTTGTTCCTCGATGATGTCGCCGACATGCCGCTGCCGACCCAGGCCAAGATCCTGCGCGTCCTCACCGAACAGATTTTCCAGCGGGTGGGGGGCAGTCGCTGGGTGCGCGTCGATGTGCGCGTCATCAGCGCGACGTCGCGCGACCTCGTCGCCGAAATCGCCGCCGGCCGCTTCCGCGAGGATCTTTATTACCGCCTCAACGTCGTCCCCGTCCGGCTGCCGTCGCTGTCCGAACGCCGCGAGGATGTGGGGGAGCTCGTGCAGTATTTCCTCACCCGCTACGCCGCCGAGCGCCGCGTCACCACGCCGTTGCTCAGCGACGATGCGATGGCGGCGCTGCAGACCTATGACTGGCCGGGCAATGTCCGCCAGCTGCGCAATGTCGTCGAACGCACCATGATCCTGGCGCCCGCCGAACGCATCGGCAGCATCGATATCGACATGCTGCCCCCCGAAGTCACCGCCGAGCCGGCGCGGCTGGTCCCCAACCAGGCGGTGCGCTCGATCATGGGCACCCCGCTGCGCGAAGCCCGGGAAGCCTTCGAGCGCGAATATCTGCGCGCCCAGATCCGGCGCTTTTCGGGCAATATCTCCAAGACCGCGGTGTTCATCGGCATGGAACGCTCGGCATTGCACCGCAAGCTGAAGGCGCTCGGGCTGGCCGACGAGCCCGCCGGCGACGATGGTGAAGCGGAATCCTGAAGCGTTTCCGCTCCACGTTCTTTACCCCATTGAGAAGCCTGCTGCACCGCACTATCTTCGCTCGTACCGGGGCGCATCCCGGGCGCTGACCCCGGGCAACGGGGCGGTCGCGGGCCCGTTGCAGTCCGCCAAGAACTGAGAAAGAGCCCGGCCATGGCTGAAAAAGCGAACAACCTTCAGGATGTGTTCCTCAACACCGTCCGCAAGACCAAGACCCCGGTGACGATGTTCCTCGTCAACGGCGTGAAATTGCAGGGCATCATCACCTGGTTCGACAATTTCTCCGTGCTGCTGCGCCGCGACGGCCAGTCGCAACTCGTCTACAAACATGCGATCTCCACGGTGATGCCCGCCGGCCCCATCCAGTTGTTCGATGCCGAACGCATCGATGAAAGTGATTCTGATTGATCGATCAAGCACCCCCGCCCGCCGCCAGCGTCGGGATGGGATGGGATGATGGCCGCGGCGTGCGTTTCGGCGCGCCCGCCATCGTCGTTTTGCCGCTGAAGGAAGCCAAGGGCGGCCAGGTCGCCATTCGTTCGCCCGAAGCCCGGCTTGCCGAGGCCGAAGGGCTGGCGCGCGCCATCGCGCTGCACGTCGTGCACGGCGAAGTCATCAAGCTGCGCAAGGCCAGCGCCAGCACGCTGTTCGGCAAGGGCCAGATCGAGCGCCTCGCCGCCGCGGTTGCCGCCAATGAGGCAGAGCTCGTCGTCATCGATGGCGCCGTCTCGCCGATCCAGCAGCGCAACCTCGAAAAGGAGCTGAAGGCCAAGGTCATCGACCGCACCGGGCTCATCCTCGAAATCTTCGGCGAACGCGCCAGCACGCGCGAAGGCACGCTCCAGGTCGAACTCGCGCATCTGCAATATCAGGCGAGCCGGCTCGTGCGCAGCTGGACCCACCTCGAACGCCAGCGCGGCGGCTTCGGCTTCATGGGCGGCCCGGGCGAAAGCCAGATCGAAACCGACAGGCGGCTGATCCGCGACCGTATCGTGCGGCTGAAGACCGAACTCGAAGACGTGCGCCGCACCCGCGGCCTGCACCGCCGCCAACGGCAAAAGGCGCCGTGGCCGGTGGTTGCGCTCGTCGGTTATACCAACGCCGGCAAATCGACCCTGTTCAACAGGTTGACGGGTGCCGAAGTCCGCGCCGAAGACCTGTTGTTCGCCACGCTCGATCCGACGATGCGCGCCATCAAGCTGCCCGGCCATGACAAGGTTGTGCTGTCCGACACGGTGGGCTTCGTTTCCGACCTGCCGACCCAGCTTGTCGCCGCCTTCCGCGCCACGCTCGAAGAAGTGATCGAGGCCGATCTGATCGTCCATGTCCGCGACATTTCGCACCCGGACAGCGATGCCCAGGCGCAGGATGTCGCTGGCGTGCTGGCCGGCCTTGGCTTGTCCGACGAGCTCAAGCGCGTGCCGCTGCTCACCGTCTACAACAAGATCGATGCGCTCGACCCCGATGAACGCGAAGCGCTTGCCGGCCGGGCCGGGGAGGACGCGGTGCTCGTGTCGGCGCTGAGCGGGGAAGGGGTCGATACGCTGTGCGAGCAGATGGCGATCATGCTGCGCGCCGGCACCCATGTCCACGACATCCGCCTGTCGTCGAGCGACGGCCGCCGCGTCGCCTGGCTCCACGAACATGGCGAAGTGATCGGCCGCAGCGACGATGAAGACGGCGTCGTCCTCCACGTCCGGCTGAGTGATGCCGACCGGGCGCGTTTCGCGACGATATGACGGGCAGGGCGCTGGCGATCGCGCTGGCGCTGTTGGCGTATACCTCTCCCGCTTGCGGGAGGGGCGAGAGCCGCGCCAGCGGCCCGGGTGAGGGTGTACCTCAACCCCGAAACGAGAAAACACCCTCACCCGGGCCGGCCGGCGACCCAGGTCGCATCCGCTCCGGGCCGTCTCTCGCGTCTCCTGCAAGCGGGAGAGGGGGGCTCTTCACCCCCTGGCGCGCCAATCTCACGGAAAACGAACTCTCCTTCGAAATCCAGCGCCTCGACGCCGACACCTATGTCATCCGCCAATCGCTCGCCACCAGCCCGGCGGCGCCCTTCCTCTACCTGCTGTTCGGCAACCAGCGTGCGCTGCTGCTCGACACCGGCACCGGCGCCGCCCCGCTGCGCCCGGTCATCGATGCGATCATGGCCACGCACGGCACCCCCGGCCTGCCGCTGATCGTTGCCCACAGCCACAGCCATGCCGATCACGTCGGCGGCGATACCGAACTCTGCCAACGCCCCCAAACCCAAATCATCGGCCACACCCCGGCCGCGGTCGCCGCCGCTTTCGCTATTCCCGACTGGCCGACCGGCACGGGCCAGATCGATCTCGGCAACCGTCACCTCACCATCCTCGCCACCCCGGGGCATTCGACGACCGACATCATGGTCCATGATCCGCGAACCCGGCTGCTGCTCACCGGCGACACGCTCACCCCCGGGTTGCTCACGGTGCCGATGACCGAATTCGCAACCTGGCGCGCCAGCATCACCCGCGCCGCAGCGCATATCCGCCGGCACAGGATCCGCGCCCTGCTCGGCGCCCACATCGGCCTGCGCCGCACCCCCGGCGAAGCCTATCCTCGTGACGCGCGCCGCCACCCCGATGAACACGCGCTCGACCTCGCGCCATCCAACCAGTTCGAATTGCAAGCCGCCGCAATGGCGATGACGGGGGAGCCCGTGCGCGAGACGCATGCGGATTTCATCATCGTGCCGGGGTGGCCGGGGTAAATTCCATCAGTGTCGCGCGCCGGTTTGCACGCTGCTTGCCGGCCAGCGGGTCGATCAATTGCAGAGCCTGGCCCCCGATGCTAGCATTTGTGATCGGGGCAGTGGGTGGCAAGCGTGGCAAACAGAAACTTGTCGGCGATCGGCGATACACTCCGCCGCTTGATTTTCATTACGGTCGCTTTGCTGGCGGCTTCGGCGCAAAGTGCCAGTGGCAAGGTCGTAAGATCACTCGACATCGGCAAGGCCGTCCAGATGCCCGGCGGCGAAGATCGCGATGTCATCACCTTTATCGGTGCGGGTGGCGGTGGTGGGTTAGAGGGTTACGCCGCCTTTGGCGCGTTGATGGCAAGCGCGGCACCCGCTGCATCCGCAGCCACCGGCCCGTTGTCACTGTTCGTCACCCCGCAAGGCGAGCAGGAGCGTGCCGTCATCCTCTACCGGGCAAATGGCACGGAATTCGCGCGCCAGATCATGACGGGCAGCCCGGTCGCCTTCACGGTGCCCAGAACCGGCGACTATACGTTCGTTCGGGTCACACCTGTCGGAAGCCGCTACTATCCGGCTTCCGGCAGTAAACTGAAAATGGGCGCGACCACGCCCGAAGCCCCGGTCATGCCGCTCGAACCCTATGCCGTCGAACTGCGTGAAGGCGTGGCGCCGGCGGAGGTGGAGGCTGCGCCACCGCGCAATGTCGCTGCCAAGGCGGAACCGCCCCGGCCGACGGCAACCAGCCCGCGCCCTGCGGCCAAATCGACGACGCTGGCAGCAGTGGAAAAGCCTGCCGCCACACTGGCCCGGGTTGCACCGCGCGCCGCCTTCGCCAGTGGCGCCCGCATCGCCCTTGTCGTCGGCAATGGCGCCTATGGCGCGCTTTTTGGAAACCTCGCCAATTCGGTACCGGATACCAAACTGATCGCACGCTCGCTGCAGGCAGCCGGTTTCCAGGTCGAAATCGTCAACAATGTCGACCAGAAAACGATGAAACGCGCCTTCATGCGTTTCGGCCAAAGGCTGCTCACCGCCGGCCAGGGCAGCACCGGCCTATTTTATTATGCCGGCCATGGCGTCCAGTCGCGCGGCACCAATTATCTGGTGCCGGTCAATGCCGCGATTGCCAACGAGGCCGACCTCGAGATCGAAGCCGTCCCCGCCGATGCGGTGGTGCGGCAGATGGAAGAAGCTGGCGCCAGCACCAGCATCGTCATCCTCGATGCCTGCCGCAACCTGCCTATCGCCCGCAGCGCTCGCAGCGGCGCGCGCGGCCTCGCACGCATGGAAGCCCCCAACGGCAGCT
Organism: Polymorphobacter sp.; assembly: GCA_044373875.1. Lineage (GTDB taxonomy): Bacteria > Pseudomonadota > Alphaproteobacteria > Sphingomonadales > Sphingomonadaceae > Sandarakinorhabdus. The sequence goes on along the minus strand of JBILPK010000052.1, from coordinate 6,170 downwards.
ATATTGCCTATTCGACAGCACCGGGTGCCGTTGCGCTGGATGGCACCGGCACCAACAGTCCCTTTGCAAAGGCACTGGTCGCCGAAATGGCCAAGCCGGGATTGGCAATCGAAACGGTCTTTCGCAACGTGCGACGCTCGGTGTTGCAGCAGACCGATGGCAAGCAGACACCGTGGGACAGTTCGTCGTTGATCGACAGTTTTGTATTTTTGCAATGACATCGGTCAGATGCTGAATGGCACGCGTGCGCCCGCCTGCGGATTTGATCGCGCTGTGTTCGGCTTGCGTGCACTGACCATCCGACGCCTGGTATTGCGGCCCTGCCTTTTGGCCATGGCGGCCACCGCCATCCCGGCGGTGGCCGCCTCACCACCATTGTATGCCGTCGTGATCGGCATCGACAATTACCGGCATCTGCCCAGGCTCGATGGCGCGGTGAATGATGCCAAAGCTATCGCCCAATCGTTGCAAAAGGCCGGGGCGCGCGAAACCCGTGTGCTGATCGATGATCAGGCGACCCGCGCCGCGATCATTTCGGCCATCACGGCCATGGGAAGACGCGCCGGCGCCGAAAACGGCTGGCTGGTCATCAGCTATGCCGGTCATGGCGGCCAGGAGCGCGAGCGACAGATTGGCGACGAGGCAGACGGCAAGGATGAAGTGCTGCTGCTCGGCGGTTTCGACCCGGGTCCGGCAGGCAATGGCGAACGCCTTGTCGATAATGATATCTACACGCTGCTCGCGGCCGTGCCGAAAAACGTCCAGATCCTGTTCGTCGCGGATGCCTGTCATAGCGGGACGATGACCCGATCTCTCGACAGTCGCCGGTCGAAACTGGGGACACGGCTGGCAACCTATGGCCCGATTATCGCCGACACCCTGCCTGCACCGCCAAAGGCATCGATCCGCAAGGAAGGCCAGGATCTGCCGAATGTCGTGTTCGTGGCGTCCGCCCGCGACAATGAAGTCACACCCGAGATTTACATCGACGATATCGCCCATGGCGCTGTCAGCTGGAACATGGCCAGGGCCTTCGACGGCGATGCCGACCAGGACAGGAATGGCGTAACCGACCTTTCGGAGTTGCGACAATTCGTCATGACGGCGGTCGGCTTGATGGCCGAAAATCTGCAAACGCCGGCGGTTCGTTTCCTGCCGGGACGCGAGCGTGACGCACTTCCCGCGGTCGGGGGCACACCGGCGGCCGGGCGTGTTGCCGACGAAGTCATAACCCGGATTTTCGTGATCGGCGGCAAGGCCTTGCCCGATCTGCCCAATGCCCGGGCGACGACGAGCCGCGAAACGGCCGATCTCGTCTGGGACACGGCGGCGGGGGATATCGTCGCCAATGCGACCGGCGACAAGATTGTGGAACAGACGCCGGGGCAGGCTGACGGCCTGTTCCTGTCGGGTGTGGTGCAGAAGCTGCGTGCTTTGGCATTGCTGAGAATTGCGGTGACCCGGCAGCCGCTGCCGATTGCCATCGGCCCGAACGGTGCGGGTACGCGCTATGCCGAAGGTGTCGTCGATGTGTCGATGGTCGTTCCGGTCCAGGGCGGCGCGCGATTTATGACCGTTTACAACATTGCCGGCGATGGCACGGTCCAGCTGCTCTATCCCGACCGCCGCAAGCCCGCGGAACGGAACGCGCGTCCGCCCGGCACAGTGATCTCGTTTTCCAATAGGGTACAGCGGCCTTTCGGGGCGGACCATATCGTTGCGCTGTCATCTACGGAAGCACCGACGGACTTGTGGCAAAAGCTCACGGCTATCGATGGCCTGGCCGCGCCACTGGAAGCCGCCGAAATTGTGCTGGCGGCACGAGACGAGGCGTCAACCGTCGGTCTGGTCGGCATTTTTTCCGGGCCAGAATAAATTTCCGCGCGGGTGATTTACAACCAGTCCGGCCTGTTACATTGCCGCTGTCCTACACGCCTGTATTATGCAACATTCTATTTTTCGCGGTTCCATTCGATTAATGTTCGCTTTTCAACTGTTTGACTGCCTGAGACCAAAAAATCAAAAAACCGCATCCGGCGGTACTTTCGTGACTTTCTTAACGCGCCGTAATGCAATCCACCCTGTCGCATTTCAGCATTGCCGCCACCGCCGGGGAATGCTCAAAGGTCGGCGCATTCACTGGGGAGTTGACCGATGCCCGAAGCCTATATCATCGATGCCGTCCGTACGCCGCGCGGCGTTGGCAAGCCGGGGAAGGGGGCGCTGTCGCATCTCCACCCGCAGCATCTTGCCGCCACCGTTCTCAAGGCGCTGAAGGACCGCAACAATCTCGATACCGCGACGGTCGATGACATCATCTGGTCGACCTCGACCCAAAAGGGCAAGCAGGGCGGTGATCTCGGCCGCATGGCGGCGCTCGATGCCGGCTTCGATATCCGGGCGAGCGGCATGACTCTCGATCGTTTCTGCGGTGGCGGCATCACCTCGGTGAGCCTTGCCGCAGCGCAGGTCATGTCGGGCATGGAAGATTGCGTCATCGCCGGCGGTACCGAGATGATGAGCTATACCCAGACCATCGGCGCCGAGGAATTCGCCGCCGGCATCAAGCCGATGGGCATGGGATCGGGCAATGCCCATCTCCAGAAGATACACCCGCAATCGCACCAGGGCGTGTGCGGCGATGCGATCGCCGCGATGGAAGGCATCAGCCGCGAAGCCGTCGATGCGCTCGGGCTCGAAAGCCAGCGCCGCGCCGATATCGCGATCCGCGAAGGCCGTTTCGCCAAGAGCGTCGTGCCGGTATTGAATGAAGACGGCAGCGTCGCGCTTGACCATGAAGAATTTCCGCGGCCGCAGACGACCGCCGAAGGGCTTGCCGGCTTAAAGGCGTCGTTCGACGTGATTGCCGATGTGTCGATCCAGCCCGATGGCCAGACCTTCCGCCAGTCGATCACCGCCAAATATCCCGATCTGCAGTTTTCAGGCGTCCACCATGCCGGCAATTCATCGGGTGTTGTCGATGGCGCCGCCGCGATCCTGATTGTCTCGCCGGCCTATGCTGAAAAGCACGGGTTGAAGCCGCGGGCCCGTATCGTCGCCACCGCCAATATCGGCGATTGCCCGACGCTGATGCTCAACGCCCCGGTGCCGGCGGCGCGCAAGGTGCTGGAAAAGGCCGGGTTGACGGTCGACGATATCGACCTGTGGGAAATCAACGAAGCCTTTGCCGTGGTGGCGGAAAAGTTCATCCGTGATTTGAAGCTCGATCGCGACAAGGTGAATGTGAACGGCGGCGCGATTGCGCTCGGCCATCCGATCGGTGCGACGGGGTCGATCCTCATCGGCACGGTGCTCGATGAACTTGAGCGCCGCGGCCTGAAGCGCGGGCTGGTGACAATGTGCGCCGCCGGCGGGATGGCCCCGGCGATCATCATCGAGCGGCTGTAAGTTACAGCGCGGCGAGAAAAGCGGACAGCTCGGCGACCACGGCGCCGGGCTGTTCCTGCTGGACCCAATGACCGGCGCCGGGGATAAAGCGGGTGCCGGCAAAGCGGCTGCAGGCGCGCGCCATCGCCGCGAGCGCGCCGGGCGCCTGGTGGATGCCCCAGTCGCTGGCGCCGGCGATGAAGATCGCAGGCACATCGATGGTCCGGCCGGCAAACAGGCTTTCGGGGCTGTTGTTGCCGTCGCTGCGGCCGCGGTACCAGTTGAGCCCGCCCTGAAAGCCGGTGCGGGCATATTCGGCAACATAAACATCCAGTTCCGGCTCGGTGAGCCAGGCGCTGGGGCGGGGCTGGGCATAGGGCGCGACGGTTTCGGCCATGCCGGCAGCCAGGTCCATGATGTAGTAGGTCGGCAATTCGGCAAGCGCTTCGGCGTTCCAGCCTTTCAGCGGATAGGGCACATTCCCGGGCCAGTCGCCACTTTTGACGTGGTAATAAGCGGCCAGAAAAGCGGCGAGCCCCTGCGGCGCTTCGAGCATGTCGGCATTGGCCGCCGGGGTCGAATAATAGCCGACATAATGTTTGCGCGGACGCGGCAGCGCCGCCAGCGCGGCATGGATGCCGGTGCCGCCGCCGGCCTGCAGACCCGGCGGGCCGGCGAAGGGGGCGCTCATCAACGCGACCGCCGGAAAGACATCGGGCCGGGCGAGGGCGCACCAGGCGGCGACCGGGGAGCCGAAATCATGGCCGACGACCGCTGCCACTCGAGAGCGGTCGAGCGCTGCGACGAGCGCCAACATGTCGGTCGCCAGCCCGATCATGCGGAACGGTTCGAGATCGACGCCGAAGCTGCAATCCTGATCGGAGGTACGACCGTAACCACGCTGGTCCGGCGCGACGACATGATAGCCCAGCGCCGCGAGCGGCAGCATCACCTTGCGCCAGCTGTACGCCAGTTCGGGAAAGCCATGGAGCAGCAGCAGCAGCGGCGCGGCAGGATCGCCGGCCTCGAGGATGTGCATCGACAGGCCGTTGACTTGAGGCACGAGGCGCGAGGTGATGCCGGCGGGCAGGATCATGATTGGCGCTCGGCGACCTTGACCCGGTTCCAGAGGGCATCCTGCTGATCGAGCGTCAGTTGCGGAAAGCCCGTGCCGGCGAGCGCTTCCATGGCGCGGAAGCGTCGTTCGAACTTGGCATTGCCGGCGCGCAACGCATCTTCGGCATCGATGCCGTGGCGGCGCAGCAGGTTGACGACGACAAACAACAGGTCGCCGGCTTCTTCGAGGCGGTGCGCATCGCTCGTCGCTTCGTCGAACTCGGCGAGTTCCTCGTCCACTTTGGCGCGGACGCTGGCAACATCGGGCCAGTCGAACGCCACGCGCGCAGCGCGGGATTGCAGTTTTTCGGCACGCATCAAGGCGGGCAGGGCGCGCGCTACGCCGTCGAGCGCCGAAACGGGCGCGTCGGCAGTCCCGGCGGCGGCACGCTCGGCGGCCTTTATTGCCTCCCACTCCAGCTTTTGTGCACCGGCATCGGCTGCGGCCGTGCCGGTACCGAAGATATGCGGGTGGCGGCGCTCCATCTTTTCGCAGACCGCCGTGACAACGTCAGCGAGATCGAAATGGCCGGCTTCGCGCGCCATTTGGCTGTGGAAGACGACCTGGAACAACAGGTCGCCGAGTTCCTTCTTCAATTCGGGCCAGTCGCGCTCGGAAATCGCTTCGACGACTTCATAGGCCTCCTCGATCGTGTAGGGCGCGATCGTTTCGAAGTCCTGCGCGAGATCCCAGGGACAACCATTACCAGGGTCGCGCAGACGGGACATGATGGCAGCGAGACGGGTCAAGGACAGTGTGTCGGTCATGTTCATGTTGTGCCGCAAGCCTTGGGTGGAGTCACCCCTCCCGCCTCATGAACCGCGCCGGGTTTTCCGAAGGCTGTTTGGTTTGAGTCATGCAGCGTTAGCTGATGTGCCGATCATGGCCTGGTCGCGCTTCTCTGCTTCTGCAGGCGGGATGTTGCCGATGGGTTTGAGCAGCCGACGGTGATTGAACAAGTCGACCCATTCCCGCGTGGCGTACTCGACTGCTTCAAATGATCGCCAGGGACCGCGGCGATGGAAAACCTCGGCTTTGTAGAGGCTGTCGATCGTCTCGGCCAAAGCGTTGTCATGGCTGTCGCCGACGCTAGAGATACTGGCCGCCGCGCGCCGGCCGACGCGCGTGGAGCGCCGGCTCCAGCGCATCCAGCACGAAGCCGGCATGCGTGATGCGTGATGCTCGCCTGCCCAAGACGTGGCGGGCAAACGTGTCGATGACGAATGCCACATACACGAATCCCGCCCAGGTCGGGACGTCGGTGAAGTCCGAGACCCACAGCATATCGGGTGCCTGTGTGCCGATCTGCACGAACACCGTGAAAACGCTCCGAACCACGACCCCTTCGTGAAACATCGAAAGCTATTCTTCAGATGCCGTTTCGAACTCGTGTCAGGAGTCATTCGCCGCGCGAAATGCGATCCCATCAATTCGAACTTTTGTATCATCAATATAATATGTTGAGCGACTTATGGGGTAACCGGGGCAGATTCCTGTGCGTGGGGTCTTCCCAGATTGGTCTGGGTGTGATTCACATTGCCGGTGACTCGTTCTGGCTCAGACCCGGTTGATGCGCTGCCGCTGGCGGATTTGAAGCGTGTCGTTTCGGCGCTGGTCGCACAGGTGGCGACGCTTCAGGAAACGGTCGACAGGCTGACCACCGAGA
>JBILPK010000003.1:0-59118 GCA_044373875.1 Polymorphobacter sp. | reverse complement strand
GCGGGTTCACCCGGCCGCTGGCATATTTGTGATAGTAAAGAGTTGCGTTGCTTGCTGCTGCCCTGTTGCGGTAGATTTATCAGATCAGGTCATGATCAAAAGGTCCGTCCGATGCGCTCCTTGTTCGTTCTTGCCGTCATCGCCCTTGCCGGCGCCGCCGCGCCGCCCGTCATGGCCGCCAAGCCGCCGCCTGAGGCCAAGATCGTTGGCCCTGATGAAAGCTGCGTCAACATCCGCAACATCCGCCAGACGCGGGTCCATGATGACAAGACCATCGATTTCGTGATGAACGGCGGCAAGGTCTATCGCAACACCCTGCCCAACAGCTGCCCGCAACTGGGTTTCGAACGGGCGTTCAGCTACCAGACCTCGCAAAGCCAGCTGTGCAATGTCGACATAATCACCGTCCTCGTCCAGGCCGGCGGCGTGCGCCGCGGCGCCAGCTGCGGGCTCGGCAAGTTCACTCCGATCGAACTCGCCCCCAAGCCGAAGAAATAGCCGCACGCTAAACTCTGGCGCTGCCCGCGCTGCGCTGCTAACAGCAACTCCACGCATCCGTAGCTCAGCTGGATAGAGTACTGCCCTCCGAAGGCAGGGGTCACAGGTTCGAATCCTGTCGGATGCGCCAATTTTCCTGATAAATGTGATCCTGTCAGCCAAGGGTGACGTCAGGCAGGGGCAAGGTCGTTCGAGCGCCAAGCTCGAGTTCGGCGCCCGCAGCTGATCAGGGGCGCCGGCATATGCAGGACCCCGCATTCGAGCCTTTGCGCGCACCGACACTAATTCCTGGCCTGGATTGTCGGCAAGCCGGTGCCTCCTTAATTTTGGGCCGCTGGATGCTGTGCACGGCAGCGCTCTCGCAATTGTCGGCGGGATATGCCACGTTTTATCTTGGCCGCCTGCACAGGGCGGCGCAAGTGCCGGGGGGCATCCTTGGGGGAAGTGCTGCAAGCGTCCGCGCAACTATCGGCACTGGCGTCGCAGGCGCGCGCCGAACTGGCGGCGGCGAGCGATCGTTTCGCCATTCGCCGCGGCGAAACCCTGTTCCGTCAGGGCATGGCAGCCGATGCGCTTTATATCGTCGCGAGCGGCCAGTTGGAGATCGCGGCGCGCATTCCCGGCGATACGATGGCGGCGGTCAGCCTGATCGGGCCGGGTGAAGTCGTCGGCGAATTCGCCTTGCTGGATGATGGCCCGCGGTCCGCCAATGTCGTCGCGCTGGCCGATGGCGACATGCTGCGCATCCCGAAGGGGCGTTTCCTGGCGCTGCTCGCCGATGGCAAGCCGTGGACGCTGGAACTGATCGACATGCTGCGCGGCCTTGTCGCGCTGCGCACCCGCGCCACGCTGGCCCGGATTGCGGCGGCGGCGCGCTATGACCTGCCATCGCTGCGGTCGCCGGCCGTGCGCGGCGGCGCCGGGCCGGGCGGCGATGCGGCGGCGCTGTTCCCGGCGCTCGGCCGCCTGGCGGCGCTGGGCGACGACGGGGCGGCGCTGCTGGTGGCAGAAGGATCCTGCCTCGCCATCCCACGCGGCACGCTGCTCACCGAAGCCGGGGCGCCGCCGGACGGGTTGACGCTGGTGCTGCGCGGCGCGCTGCGATCGGTATTGCCGCGCCGCGAGGGTGGCGAACAGGTCATGGTGCACGGGCCTGGTGAAATGGCCGGACTGGTCGGGCTGTTCGATGGCGCGCCGCAGCCGCTCGGGCTGGAGGCGGCGGAAGCGGCGGTGGTATTGCACCTGCCGCGTGCACGATTCGAAACGCTGCGCTGCAGCCCGGCGCCGCACGCGCTGGCGCTGTTCGCGGCGGCCGGGCGGCAATTGGTGCGCGACCAGCGCCGCGCCAACCGCCATCTCGGCCGGGCGGCATCGCTCAGCCTGTTCAACCGGCAAGGCGCCGCCTGATGTGCCGCATCCTCTCCTACCTCGGCAGCCCGGTGCTTCTCGACGATCTGCTCTATGCGCCCGATTCGTCGCTGCTCAACCAGACCGTTTCGGCGCAGATGCTGGCGATGCTCAACCTTGCCGGGTTCGGCATGGCGGCCTGGGACCCATCGAGCCACGAACCGCACGCGCCGTACCGCTACCGCACCACCCAGGTTGCCGTTTTCGACCGCAACCTCAAGGAGCTGGCGAGCAAGCTGCGCGTCGGCGCGCTGCTCGCCCATATCCGCGGGGTGCCGTTGACATCGACGGTGCAGGTCAATGACCAGAACGTCCATCCGTTCCGGTTCGATGGCGTCCCGCTGGCGATGGCGCACAATGGCGACCTGGCCGGCTTTCGCGACATGCGCTTCGATCTGGTGCCGCATGTCAGGCCCGAATTCGCCCGCGCCATTTCGGGATCGACCGACAGCGAATGGATCTATGCGCTGGTCGCCTCGGCTCTCCCCGATCCGGCTGCGGTCAATGCGCCCGAAGCGATACTGGCGGCAATCCGGTCGGCGCTGGCGACGATCCGCACGGTGCGCGAACGCCACGGGATCGACCGGTCGTCGTCGGCCAATCTGATCTTTTGCGACGGGACCAACCTTGTCGCCGTGCGCTATACGTTCGATTTCGGCCGGTTCGCGGCCAGCCAGATGCAGGGTTCGGCGGATTTCCTGTCGATGTGGTATACGTTCGGCGCCGATTACGGGCTGCACGACGGCGAATGGAAACTGACCGGCGGGGCGGCGCAGGCCGACAGCATCCTTGTCGCTTCGGAACCGCTGTCGCGCGATTTCGCCACGTGGATCGAAGTACCCGAATATTCGGCACTGGTCGTGCGCAACGACGGCGCCCGGCGCTTTGCCGAAATTCACGCGCTGGAGGTGTGACGGATCGGTGCGCGGCGCCGTCGGCGCTGAACCTGTCGCCGCATGACCAACGTCGATGCCCCCGCCCAGGCCAAGACCGCCATCGTGCCGGCCCGAAGCTGGCGGCCTGCGCCAGGGCCCGGAGTGTTTTTGCGGCCGGCGGGGTTGTTGCGGAGGAAAAATGGGAACATCACCAATGGCACGAATAAATCGGGTGGCCAGGGCAAGGGCGTTGATGGCGATTGGACAATCAAGGATGCTGCTGCTGTTCGGCGCCGCCGCTTTTGCTCAGGAGAATGCCGCATGACCCCCAGATCCGATGCCGGTATCGCTGCCATCATGCAGGTTGCCCCGGTGATTCCGGTCATCGTGATCAACGATGTCGCCGACGCGCTGCCGATGGCGCGGGCTCTGGTTGCCGGTGGGCTCAGGGTGATCGAAGTGACGCTGCGCACGCCGGCGGCGCTGGCGGCAATCGCAGCCATGAAGCAGGTCGACGGCGCGATTGTTGGCGCGGGCACGGTGATCGACACGGCAACGCTCGATGCAGCGCTTGCCGCTGGTGCCGAATTCATCGTTTCGCCGGGTCTCACCCAGACACTCGGCAAGGCGGCAATCGCCAGCGGCGTACCGTTCCTGCCCGGCATCGCCAATGCCGGCGACATCATGCGCGGGCTGGACATGGGGCTTGACCATTTCAAGTTCTTCCCTGCGATGGCGGCGGGCGGCATCCCCGCGCTCAGGGCGCTGAGCGCGCCCTTTGCGCAATGCCGGTTCTGCCCGACCGGCGGGGTGACGCTCGAGACGGCGCGCGACTGGCTGGCGCTCGACCCGGTATTGTGCGTCGGCGGCAGCTGGATCGTGCCGGCGGGCGGGCTCGACGTGGCAGCCATCCAGCGCAATGCGGCGGCGGCGCGGGTGCTGGCCTGATCCGCCGATCGGCGGTGTCCGCACCCATGCGGCGCGGTTGAAACCAGGTGCCGCCGGCGTGAAGCGGACGAGAGATGCGGTTGCCCCGCCGGACGCCGGACACCGGCAAGAGCAGGCACCGCCGTATTGCCGACAGGGCGGGCGTCGCCACCCGGCGAACCGGCAACGGCTTGTGCTCTAGCGGCAGAGGAACATCGGGACGGTTGCCGATTTGAGCAATTGCCGCGTCACGCCGCCGAACAGGCGTTCGCGCAAGGGGCTGTGGCCATAGCTGCCGGCGACGAACCAGGCCGCACCGTGCGCTTCGACCTCGGCAAGGATTTCGAATGCTACTGGGCGCTCGGGGCGCTCGATCCGCTTGATGACGGTCCTGCAATCATGACGATCAAGGTAAAGCGCTGCCAGTTCGGCCTGTCCGCCATCATGCCTGGGCCCGATCGAAACAACCGTGACCAGTCTCGAATGCTTCAGCAGCGGGATGGCGGCCCGCAATGCCCGATCGGCGGGGTCCGATCCGTCCCAGGCAACGACTGCCGGCGCCGAAAGGTCGAAGGCGCGAAGATCGTCGGGCACGGCGAGGACCGGCACATTGCCGTGCAGGGCCAGACGGGCCGGCAGGTCGGTATCCTTGCCCCAGACGCCGCTGGGCCGCAGGTTGACCACGGCCAGTTCGACTAGTTTCAGCGCGGCCGCCAGCGCCGGCTCCATGTCCCCGGTCGCGTTCGACCATTCGAAGGAAACACCCTGCATCGCCAAGCTTACCTTGACGGCATCATGGTTGCGGCTTTCGCGCTCGCTTTCCTCGGCGAGAGCGATCGCGGTCACGGACGCACCATCGGCGGCCTCGTAAGCCAGCATCGCCGGCAATTGCACCAGACCAAGGCAATGGAGATGGCCGCCTGTTGCATGCGCCAGATCAATCGCACATCGGAGTCGCGCGGTCTGACCTTCATCATCATGAACCAGAACGAGAATGTCTTTCACGGCGCGCTCCCTGTGGGTTTGTCATCATCACCGATGATGTCTGGTCCGCCCGGTCAGGCGACGACGATGGCGTCCTCGATCTGGCTGACACCCGGTGCACTCCATGCGGCCCGTTCGACCACGTTTCGTTCCTGCCAGCTGCCGACCTTGCCGCCGAGCCTGACCTTGTGGCCGTCGACCATCACGTTGATGCGGCTGGCATCGAGCATCGCATGGCGCTTGAGCGCTTCCTCGATGCGATGGCGAATGCCGATGGCGTCGACCTTGGGCTTGATCATGACAAGGTCGGTGACCCCGGTGACACCGGTGATGCGGCCGGCGGCACGCGTTGCCCGGTCGGCCTGGAACCGCCACTCGACGGTTCCGTGCAAGGTCACGAGACCCTTTTCCACCTTCACCATGACACAGTTCCTCGGGACCAGCGGATCCCAGGAGATGATGTCGCGCACGCGCTTGGCGATCTCGGTATCGCTGGTCTGGGGCTGGCCGGGATATCGCACGATCAATTCTTCGGCGAGCGCGCGGACGCCATCGACTCGCTGCGCCGCCTGTTCGGCGAGCAGTTTTTCAGCATAGCTCCTGACGATACCGGAAAGGGTAACAACGCCGTCGGTCACCGCCACGCCGATATCGGCATGATCGATGCTCGGCTCCCACTTCAATTCTTCCAGAACGTCTTTTTGCAGTTGGCTGTCGCTTTTCATCGATCGTCTCCACGAACCAGGGCGGGTATCATTCGGCAATTTCGACCGGGATCGACACGCCGACCGGGGCGTTGGTCTTGTCGAAGCTGAGCTTGAGCACCCCGTGGCGCAGCCTGGCCTTGACGCCGTCGGGCTTGACCCGTTCCGGCAGCGTGATCCGGCGCTCGAACGATCCCTGGTGGCGTTCGCTGACGACAACGCCATCGTCTTCGCGATCCACGGCCTCGGATCGCGCGCCGCGGATGACGATCTGGTCGCCATCGAGGCTGACCTTGATGTCCTTGGCGTCGAAGCCCGGCACATCGGCGGTGATGTGGACCTGCTTGTCATTGTCCTTGACCTCGATCGCCGGCCAGACGGGACGCAGCAACGGCCAGTCGAACAGGCGCACGGGCCGGGTACCGAAATCATCGAACAGGCGGTCGACCTCGCCGCGCAGCCAATGGATCGGATCCATCCGTTGCGAGCGCCCATCGGCTGGCAGCGTGCTGATCGAAGTCCCGGGTTTCGACATTGCAATTCTCCTCGGAAATCGGCCGGAGCCGAACAATAGCCTTTGCAGGAAAACAATGCCGCGCGCGTGCCGGGGGACATATTCGTAAGTTCCCCAAGTCTTGCGCGGCGACGGTGGTCGAGACCATGGCCGGGCTGCGCGATGCCCGTCCGCGCAGACAAGAAACGGCCAGCCGTCCGGGGGCGGGACGACTGGCCGAGGGGGGTCGTAGGCGACATGAATCGCTCCATGTCGCTGCGCAGCCTATGCGGCTGGCGGCGGGGGCTCTTGATAAATCTCAAGTTGTCCGACGTTTTGCGCGGAATGTTCCGGCGGCTGCGCCTGGGCTGTAACGGGGACCGGGGGGGCGAGGCCATTGCCGTCCCGCTGCGGCGCCAGCAGTTTCAGGCCTTCCAACAGGGCCAACGCCAGCCCGCCCAGCCCTGCCACCAGCGCCAGATCGATCAACCGAATGGCGTCGAAGTGCAGGATCGATCGAATTGCCGGGACCGAGAAGATGATGATGCAGACACCAAGGATCGCGATCACGATATGGCGCAGGATGGCGTTGGGCCGGGTCAGCGCCTGCGCCGGTGATGCACCGAACGAACGGTTGACCAGGACCAGCATCAGGACGATGCCGACCAGCGCCAGAAAGGTGGTGGCGCGCACTTCGCCCTCGGACCAGCCGGCACGGGTGGTGCCCAGTGCCAGCCCCGCCAACAGCGCGAACCCCAAACCGCCTTGCGCGACGCTCCGGGCGATCAGGCGCCACGAAAACAGGCGTTCATCGCGGTCACGCGGGCGGCGGCGCATGATGTCGTCCTCGGGGTTTTCGGCCTCGAAGACCAGCGCGCACACCGGATCGATGATCATTTCGAGCAGGGCAATATGGATGGGGGTGAGCAGCAGCGGCATGCCCAGCGCCAGCGGCAGCACGGCAAGCCCGGCGATCGGCACATGCACGGCAAAGATGAACGCCATGGCCTTGCGAATATTGTCATAAATGCGCCGGCCCAGCGCAACGGCCAGCACGATAGCGCCGAAATCATCGTCGAGAAGCACCATCGCCGACGCTTCGCGCGCCACATCGGTGCCGCGCTTGCCCATCGCCACGCCGATGTTGGCGGCCTTGAGCGACGGCGCGTCGTTGACGCCGTCGCCGGTCATCGCGACGATCTCGCCAGCGGCCTTGTAGGCCGAAACGATGCGCAGTTTCTGTTCCGGCATGATCCGCGCGAACACGGTGACGGTGGCGAGGTGACGGGCCAGCGTCGCGTCGTCCATGCCCGCCAGCGCTTCGCCGGTAAGCACGTCGCCGCGGGCGATGCCCGCCTGGCCGGCAATCGCAGCCGCCGTAACCGCATGATCGCCGGTGATCATCACCACCTTGATCCCGGCCGACCGGCATTGGGCGACAGCGGCCGGTACGCTGGCGCGTATCGGATCGGCCAGCCCGATCAACCCGACGAATTCGAAATCGAAGCCGCGCGCCGTTTCCGGCCAGTCGGTGCCGCGGGTGCGGGCTTCGGCAATGCCCAGCACGCGGATGCCGCGCGCCGCCATGCCGTCGACGGCAGCAAGAATGGCGGCCCGGTCGGTGGCCGTGGCGTGGCAAAGCTCCAGGATCGCTTCGGGGGCGCCCTTGGCCGCGACACTGAATTCGTCGTCCGACCCCGGCTGCGCCCAGATATTGGCGATCGCCAGCAGGTCAGGCCGCAGGCCATAGCCATGGCGCGGCTGCTGGCCGGGGGCCGCGGGCTGTGGCCGCCGCAGTGCATGGATGGCGATTTCCATCGGATCGACGGGCACTGCGTCGCCGGCGCGCACCCCGAGATCGATGACGTCGTGAAAATGGTCGGGCAGCGCGCTGTCGGTGAGCGTCAGCGCAGCTGCGCCCGGCCGCCAGAGCGCGACGACCCGCATGCGGTTTTCGGTGAGCGTGCCGGTCTTGTCGGTACACAGCACGGTCGCCGAACCCAGTGTCTCGATGGCATCGGCCCTGCGGGTTAACACGCCCGCCAAGCCGATCCGCCAGGCACCCATGGCCAGGAACACCGTCAGCACCACCGGGAATTCTTCGGGCAGCATGGCCATCCCGACGGCGATCCCGGCAAGCACGGCTTCGAGCCAGCCGCCGCGCAACAGGCCATAGAGCAGCACCACAGCCAGGGTCACGCCGGCCGCGCCGATGCCGCAGAACAGGATGAGGCGGCCGGTTTCGGCCCGCAGCCGGGGCGCTTCGGGTTCGAGTGTCACCAGCGAAGCACCGATCCGGCCGATTTCGCTGCGCGGCCCGGTGGCGGAGACGACCGCGACCCCGCTGCCCCGGACGATGAGCGACCCGGCGTAGACATGCGGTTGCCCGTCACCCCCGGGGCGGTGGCCGGCTGCCGGCGTTGTCGCGGCCGGTGCTTCGGCCCGTTTGGTGACCGGAACGGATTCACCGGTCAGCAGCGATTCATCGGCCTGCAGGTCGCCGGCCTGCAAGAGCATTGCATCGGCCGCGACACGATCGCCCTGGACCAGCACCAGGACATCGCCTTCGACAACCTCGCGCCCGGCGATGCGGACCCGCTGGCCATCGCGGATGACCAGGGCGCGCGGTGCCGACAGATCCCGCAGGGCATCCAGCACCTTTTCGGTACGCGTCTGCTGGACGATGGTGATGACGACGGAGAAGGTTGCAAAGAGCAGCAGGACCGATGCCTCCATCCAGTCGCCAAGCAGCAGATAGGCAACGCCGCCGGCCAGCAGCAGCAGCAGCATCGGTTCGCGCAGCACGTCGATGGCGATGCCGACAAGCGACCGCCGGCGGCTGCGCGGCAGTTCATTGGGGCCGTGCCGGGTCAGCAGCGCCGCGGCTTGCGCCTGCGAAAGTCCGGTCGGTTCGAATGGCGAAGCAACATCATTCATGACGATCCGGTGGCTGGATTGGACACGCCGACAGCCTGCCGAACGATATCGGCGCGACCATCCCGCCATCGCCGGGGCGATGCGTTGTCATCTTGATGGCTGCCGCCCCGGCTGGCTCTTGGGAAGATTACGGATACCGGTTCTGCTTGCCGTTGATTTACCGTGCCTCTGTTGCCGCTTGATTCGAGCTCTTGTGTGATTGCCGTGATTTTCCGGCAATTTTATTGCCTGCCTTGAGCGCTTTTTCAATTTTTATTGTGCGAGGAGTTTATTCGTGAAGAGCAGTCAGCATAACAGCAAGAGTCACAGTGCCGCTTCGGCCAAGGGCAACGGGATCGACCGGCAGCATTCCGTCGATATTGCCGGTTTCAACAGCCCCATGCTTGGACTGTTGCAATTTCAGGCAGTGACGGCGCGGATGTTGTTGATGCGGCAGAATGAAATGCTGGATTTCCTGAGCCATCGCTGTGCGCAGGATCTGCAACTGGTCGAGCAGATCGTCGCCGCGAAGGCGCCTGACGCCGTGACCGGCATCATCGGCAATTTCTATTCCAACGCCTTTCGCGAATATTCTCAGGAGATGGGCCGCGCGGTCGACAGCGCGCCGCTTTCGGTCGCCGTGGCCGGGGAAGCAACACGCGCGTCGGAAAAGCGCGTGGCCGAGACAGTAGTGCGCGCCCAATCCGCCTGAACATGGCCCGGCAACGGGGGTAAACCGGTCGCGGGTGACGTTGCCGCGACATGGCCGTGACCAGCGGCAAACCGGGGCAAGATCAGCACTTTGCAAGGATGGGAGCAATGATCGCGCGCATTTTTCCACCGGCTCTGATCGCCTGTGTTTCGGGCGAACGAGAGGCGAGTTCCGACGATATCGAAGCAATTGCCCGGCATATTCGCCGCGACCTTTCCATCGGCGCGCAATCCCGCCGCTGCCGGAGCGGCGTTTCGGCTAATGATCATGATGCCGTCACGATGATTGCCTTGACGACGCTGTTCGGGTGCCGGGTCTGACAGCGCGTGCGTTCTGTCGTGTCGGGCGGGATTGATATCTGTTCCAAAAGGCTTGGCTGGCGTGCGGACATGCCGGGGCGCGTCGGTTCCCGGGTGCGGCGGGGGGAGCATGGGCAAGCGCGGCGCCCATCGCCGTCTACGTATATTACCTAATTGCGCCAGATGGCGGCTGTCGGCTTATTGCGCCTCGCGATCACAGGCAAAATTTCGCCACGGTGTCGTACCTGTCTGTTATTGTGGGTTTTTACCAACTATCTTGGCACGAAATATCTAAATAATGCAACGGGTTTGCATTCCTGTTCGGATAAGTAAAAAATGTAAATCAACAACAAATTAAAAACTGATTGCAATCTGTTGTTGATATTAATTATCCGTTCTGGTTGATTGTCGTCATAATTTGATTTTTATCGGGCGTTGCGCGGTGAGAAGGGGGTGGATGTCATGATTTTCGAGAAAGTTGCCGCTGCATCCCTCACGCGTGGCCGGTCATGATCAGGCCCGCCGCCAATGCAGACAGCGCGTCGGCAATCGACGACGACGCTATGTTGAACACATCGATTTCCACGGATCCCTTGTTGCGCTGCGTACTCGAAACCATCCCGGATGCCATGATCGTGACGGACGGGCAGGGCGATGTACTGTCTTTTTGCCGTGCGGCGGAAGTGATGTTCGGTTATCGGGAAGCCGAACTCGTCGGCAAGAACCTGTCGACCCTGATGCGCGCTCCGGGCCATTTGATGCACGAAGACCAAGTCCCGGCGTACCTGACGGCGCGGGGCACGAATGCGTTCGCGCGCGAGCGCATCATCACGGTGACGCACCGCGACGGCAGGCATTTCCCGGTCGACATGTCGATCGGGCAAGCCGCCCTGGAGCACGAAGCGGTGTTTCTCGTCTTCATGCGGGACCTGAGCGAGCGGACCAAGGCGCTGCGGCGGCTGAATATCCTGCAGGCCGAATTGGCGCAGGTTTCGCGCATATCGTCGATGGGCATGTTGGCCAGCGCCCTCGCGCATGAACTCAACCAGCCGCTTTCGGTGATTGCCAACTACAGCGAAACAATCCTGGCGCTCGCCAAGCAGGGCAACTGCGACCTCGAAATGGTCGAGATGGCCATGCAGCAGTGCACCCAGGAGGTCATGCGCGCCGGCGAAGTCATCCGGCGTCTGCGCGGTTTCCTGTCGCGCGGCGACATTGAAAGCAGCCGGGTCAGCCTGCGCGAAATCATCGGGGACGCCATCGCGCTGGCCTTGGCCGATGGCGAGGGCGCCGGTATCGTGCTCAGCTTCGATTATGACGCGCAAGCTGATATCGTCTTTGCCGATCGGGTCCAGATCCAGCAGGTCGTGCTCAACCTCGTTCGCAACGCCGCCGAAGCGATAACCGGTCAGCGGAAGCGGTTGATTTCCATCCGGACGCTGCGGCGGGGCGAGGATCTTGCCGAAGTCGTGGTGTCCGACAACGGCCCCGGCATCGAGCCCTTGATCGCCCGTCGCCTTTTCCAGCCCTTCCAGAGCACCAAGTCGAGCGGCATGGGGATCGGCCTGTCGATCTGCCATACCATCATCGAGGGCCATGGCGGCAAGATCTGGGTGGAACCCTCGGCGCTCGGCGGAACGGCCTTTCACTTTACGTTGCCAATCTTGCAGGGTAAGTTGCTTACGGCGGAGAATTGACCATGGTCAGCCAGCATCCCGTTTATATCGTCGATGATGACGCCTCGATACGGTCGTCGTTGCGGTTCCTGCTGCAGAATGCCGGGTTCCGGTCGATTGCCTTCGAAAGCGGGGAGGCTTTTCTGGCGGCGGCGTCCCGGCTTGAAGCGGGGTGCGTGCTGCTCGACGTGCGGCTGAACGGCATCGACGGGTTGGCCGTGCAGCAGGAGTTGCGCCAGCGCGGGCTCCGGCTCCCGGTGGTCATCATCACCGGCCATGGCGAAGTGCCCTTGGCCGTCACGGCGATGAAATATGGCGCCATCGATTTTCTCAGCAAGCCGCTGTCGCGCGATGACCTTCTGGCCGTCGTCGAACTCGCCTCGATCCGCCTCGACGATGAAACCGCCATGCAATGCCACGCCGAGGCCGCGGCCGTGCGATTGAACGTGCTGACCCCGCGCGAGATGCAGGTGATGCAGTTCCTCAGCCTGGGCCTGCCCAACAAGACCATCGCCTATGACCTAGGGATCAGCTCGCGGACCGTGGAAGTGCACCGCTCCAACATCATGCACAAGCTGGGCGTCAAGAATTTTCCGGAAGCCTTGCGGATCGCCTATTCCGCCGGCTTGCCCGAGCGCCTGCCGCCGCGCCTTGGCGACAGCAGCACGGTTCCGCAGGCGCCGCGTCGGGAATTCCACAACCATTGAAGCCCAGCCGGGTGTTTCACCGTCCCGGGCGGTTCCCGGCGTCGACCGGCTTCGCGGGCACCCGGCCGGGGTTGCCCGTTGCGTGGTTGCCCTGGGCATCGTTGCGATCGACACAGTCGGTTCTGGCTTGGGGAAAATGCGAATAGGCCGGCCCCCTGCACCATGTTTCAATGCGTTATTTCTTGCAAAGGAGAACAGCAGTGAAAACGGATGCACAACTGCAACGTGAAATTCTGGACGAGCTGGTTTGGGATCCGCATGTCGATCATGCCGGGATCGGTGTCGCCGTGCATAATGGCGTCGTGTCGCTCAGCGGCTTTGTCAGCAACTATGCCCAGAAGGAAGTCGTTGAAAATACGGTCAGGAAGATCGTCGGTGTCAAGGGCATCGCCGAGGAGATGGTCGTGCGTCTGCCGGGGGAACTCAAGACCAGCGATGCCGAGATTGCCGAACGGATCATCGAGCTGTTCAAATGGGATGTCGGCATTCCGGCCGAAAAGATCAGCGTCAAGGTCGAGCGCCACTGGGTCACGCTGAGCGGCACCGTCGAATGGCATTACCAGCGCGAGCTTGCCCGCCGTGCGGCGGGACGCGTTTCGGGTGTGCTGGGCGTCAGCAACCTGATCGCGGTTCGCCAGCAGCCGTCGCCGTCCAACATCAAGGATCTCATCACCGCGTCGTTCAAGCGCACGATGGAAGCCGATGCCGCGACCATCAAGGTGAGCACCGAGGGTGGCACGGTCAAGCTCGAGGGCAAGGTGCATAGCTGGCACGAGCGCCAGCTTGCCGAACGGGCGGCCTGGTCGGCCCCCGGCGTCGCGCGCGTCGAAGACAGGATCGCGGTCGTCTGAACATCGACGGCGGCCGGGCTGGTGGCGATCGCCATCGGCCCGGCTGCACCGGATGCTGATGCCTGACCGGCCATCGGGTCGGATCGCGCAGTCATCGGATCCGGCGAATTTCGGCAGCCGTCCGTTTGTTGGTCTCTTCTGATATCGAAGGATTGTCGCAATGGCAGAGACCTTGTTGAGCAACCTTGAACCACGCGATGATTTGTCGGCGCTTGTCGATGTGCTGCGCGAAGCCGCCGAGCCGTTGCCGCATCCCGGCAAGGCGGCGGAGTTCGGTGCCCTGTTCGATCGCTATGGCGATGCACGGGTCGTCCTGCTTGGCGAAGCGACCCATGGCACGTCGGAATTCTATCGCGCCCGGGCCGCGATCACCCGCCATCTCATCCTGCACCATGGCTTCAACATCGTCGCACTCGAAGCGGATTGGCCCGATGCGGGCCGGATCGACGACTATGTGCGCCACGCTGCGCCGAGGCCGCGCCGCGGCGATGTCTTTGTACGGTTTCCGACCTGGATGTGGCGCAACGCCGAAATGCTGGAATTTGCCGACTGGCTGCGCGGGCATAACGAACATCTGGCCATGACGGATCGCGTGTCGGTCCATGGTCTCGATGTCTACAGCCTGGGCGAATCCATCCACGCGGTCACCACCTATCTCGATTCCATCGATCCGGCCGAAGGCGCCCGCGCCCGCCGGCGCTATGGCTGCCTGACCCCGTGGCAGGAGGAGCCGGCGCATTATGGACGCGCCGTGGCGCAAGGTCGGCTTCCCGATTGCGAAGCCAGTGCCGTCAGCCAGTTGATGGCCTTGCTCGACAGCCGGCTGAAATATCTCGCCAACGACGGCGAGCGCTGGTTCGACGCGTACCAGAATGCCCGCATCGTTCGCGCCGCCGAACGCTATTATCGCGCCCTGTACCGAAGCTCGGCCGACAGCTGGAACCTGCGCGACCGCCACATGTTCGATACGCTGCAAGCGTTGCTCAACCACCGCGGCAATGGCGGCAAGGCGATCGTCTGGGCCCATAACAGCCATGTCGGCAACGCCGCGGCGACGGGCATGGGCTGGCAGGGCGAATTCAATATCGGCGAATTGTGCCGCCGCGCCTTTGGCGACGAGGCGGTGCTCATCGGCTTCGGCACCGATATCGGCACTGTCGCTGCCGCCGACGACTGGGGTGCCGACATGCGCATCATGACCGTTCGCCCGGCCCGCGCTGACAGCCACGAGCACGCCTTCCGCCTCACCGGCATCGCGCGCAGCCTGACCGACTGGCGCGGCCCCGAACGGCGGGCGCTTGCCGATCGTTTGCGAAAACCGCTGCTCGAACGCGCCATCGGCGTTGTCTACCGCCCCGAAACCGAACGATCGAGCCACTATTTCGAGGCCGTTCTCGGCGAACAATTCGATGCCTGGGTATGGTTCGAACAGACCGAAGCCGTGACGCCGCTGGGCCATGAACGCCCGCACGGCGCGCCCGAAACCTGGCCGTTCGGGCTATGACGACGGTCGCACTCGAACGCGGTGTCGCCGCGGTTAGCATTGGCCGGATGGGCCTGCAGGGCATTCTCGGCATCCCGCCATCGCCGACGGGCCTGATCATCTTCGCGCATGGCTCCGGCAGCGGCCGGTTGAGCCCGCGCAACAACCATGTCGCCGCCGGGCTGCGCGCGGAAGGGTTGGCGACGCTGTTGCTCGACTTGCTGACCCCTGGCGAGGAAACCGATCGCGCCAATGTCTTTGATATACCGCTGCTGGCGTCGCGGCTGCGGGTGGCGGCGGCTTGGGCGCGCGAGATCGATGGGCTGGAGACTCTGCCGATCGGCTATTTCGGCGCCAGTACCGGTGCTGGCGCGGCGCTGCTTGCCGCTTCGGCGCCCGATTCCGGCATCGGTGCCATCGTTTCGCGGGGCGGCCGCGTCGATCTGGCCGGCGCCAAGGCGCTGGCGCAGGTCACGGCACCGACCTTGCTCATCGTCGGCAGCCTCGACCGGCCGGTCATCGAGCTCAATCGCCTCGCCCTGCGCGAGATGCAGTGCGAATCCGAGCTGGCCATCGTGCCGGGTGCCTCGCATCTGTTCGACGAAGGCACGACCCTCGATACGGTCATCGATCTCGCCGCGCTCTGGTTCAACCGCTATCTTCCCGAGCAGCCATGATCTTCGATCGCCCCGCGGAATTCCGCGACCGGCGCGACGCCGGCATTCGCCTCGGCCACGCCCTGCGCCACCTTGCACCCGATAATCCCCTGGTGCTGGCGTTGCCGCGCGGCGGCGTTCCGGTGGCGGCCGAAGTCGCCCGTGCGCTCAATGCCGATCTCGACCTGTTGTTCGTGCGCAAGCTCGGGGCGCCGGGCAACGAGGAGCTCGGCATCGGCGCGATCGTCGATGGCGCCAACCCGCAGATTGTCCTCAACGAGGATCTGGTGCGGCAACTGGCACCGGGGGTTGCCCATATCGAAGCCGAGGTCCGGCGCCAGCTCGCCGAGATCGACCGCCGGCGGCAACGCTATATGGGGGAAACCCTGCCGACGCCGATCATAGGCCGCGAGGTGATCGTCGTCGATGACGGCATCGCCACCGGCGGCACCGTCAAGGCGGCGCTGGCGGCGCTGCACCGTTCGGGTGCCAGCCGGATCGTGCTGGCGGTCCCGGTGGCGCCGGCCGAGACCATCGCCGCGTTGCGCGGTGATTGCGACGAGATCGTCTGCCTGGCGCAACCGGTCCCTTTCTATGCCGTGGGGGCCCATTATGCCAATTTCGAACAAACCGGCGACGATGAGGTCGTGCGGCTGCTCGATGCTGCCCGGGCGATCTGACCGGCGCCGCGCCGACCCCTTGCGCCAGCCCCGGTTCTTGCGCCAGCGCCGGTTCCTGCTTCAGTAAATGCCCGACACCAGCCGACCATCCACCAGCTTGTCGGACGGATGCAGCACGATCGTTTCGCCGGGGGCGAGCCCGCCGAGCACTTCGGCGACGTCGTCGTTGCGATGGCCGATGGCCACACCGTGCAGCCGCGACCGTCCGCCGGCATCGACGACATAGATCGCCCAGCCATCGGCACCGCGGAACAGCGCGCCGAGCGGTACCTGCACGACATCATCGGCCGACCAGAGCCGTATGGCGACCGTCACTCGATAGCCGTGCCCGAGCGGTTGCGATGCCGGGCGCAGTGCGGCGAAATCCAGCCTGACATTGACCCGCTGCTCCTCGACGCCGAGCGCCGATACCTTGGTAAAACCATAAGGCTCGACGAGGCGGACCAAAGCCGGCAACGGCGCCGCACCGCCGCCCGGGTCTACCGTGGCGGTCGCGCCCGGTCGCAGCCTGACCGCGTCCTCGGTCAACAGGTCGACCACGATCTCCAGCCGGCCGGGATCGCCGATTTCGAGCAAGGCCGTCCCCGCCGCAACCGGGCGCCGGCTTTCCTCCAGCACCCGCAGCACGGTGCCCGAGACCGGTGCCGTGATGCGGGTGACCGGGCCACGCCGTCCCGCGCCGCCATTGCCCAGCCCCGCCTGTGCCGCCTCGACCGCATGCCGGGCCGCATCCTCGGCCTCGGCCGCTTCGGTGACCGCGGCCCGGCTGCGCAACAGTTCGGCGCGCGCCTGGTCGAGTCGCGCGCGGGTGACGAAACCGCTGGCCGCCAGCTTGCCCATCCGTTCGAAATCGGCACTGGCGAGCCCGGCGGCGGCGCGGGCTTCGCGCACCCGCGCCCGGGCGGCGGCATGTTGCGCCTCCAGCCCGGCGATGCTCGCCTGGGTCTGGGCATAGCTGCGCGAATCGATCGGCCCGGGCTGGACCGGCTGGACTTCGGCAAGGATGGTCCGGCCGGCCACGACCGCTGTGCCCGGCTTGAAAGGGATCCGCAGCAATTCGCCCGTCACCGGCGACGCGATGGTGTAAAGATCTTTGACCCGGGTTTCGCCGAGCTCGGTGATCGAAACCGCCATCGGGCCGCGCCGCACCGTTGCCAGCTCGACCGGCAAGGGCGGCGTGCGCAGCAGATACCAAGCGGCGCCGGCGAGCGCCAGGATGACGAGGCCGGCCAGCAGGCGCGAACCCTTCGCCCAGGCGCGCGTGCGGCTCATTCCCGCGTCTTCAGGGCTTTTACGAGGTCCAGCCGGTCTGCCCGTCGCCGGGTCAGCACGGCGCTGCCCAGCGCGGCGGCGGCAAATACCAGCACGCCACCGGCATAGGTCGCATCGCTGATCGTTGCCGGCATCGCGAACAGGTCGTTGCTGAACCGCGCGGTGATGTAGCGCGCCAGTGCCAGGCCGAAGCCCAGCCCCGGCGCGATCGCCAGCAGCCCGAGAATCGCCTGTTCGCCGAGCACGACATAGCCCGCTTCACCACGGCGAAAGCCCAGCACGCGCATCGATGCCAGGTCGCGCCCCCGTTCCGACAGGCTGGTTCGCGCGCTGGTAAAGGCGACGCCGGTGACGATCAGCACGGCAAAGCCGGTGTTGAAAAGCGTGATCATCCCCATGCTTTGCGCCACCGTGTCGCGAAAGCCCCGGATCGTCGCGGCGTGCACGGTCACCCCGGCGACCAGCGGCGTCGCCTTGAGGATGGCGAACAGCCGGTCGAGCTGGCGCGGATCGACCATGAGATGCGCGCCGTTCGCCACATCGCCATTGCCGACCAGCCGGTTGAGTACCGCCCTGTCCATGGTCAGCGCGCCGCCGACCGGGGTGGTGACGACCCGGGCGACACGCAGCGCAAAGGGCTTGCGGCCTTCCTCCACGGCGATCACCTCGATGCGGTCACCCGGCGCGACCGCCAGCTTGCGCGCCAGTTGCGCCGACATGATGGCACCGTCCGGCGCCAGCGGCACCACATCGCCGTCGAGGCTGATGATGCGCGACAGCCTGGCATCGGGATCGACCCCCATGATCGCCTCGCGGCTGCGGCGCGGCCCGAAACGGACATCGACGGCCAGCGTCCGGAAGGGTTCCACCCGCTGCACGCCGGGCAGCGCGGCCAGCGCGTGACGCGCCCGGGCATCGCGCGGATTGGCGAAGACCAAGGTCAGGTCGGCGCGCAGCCCGCGTCCGAAGGCAAGGTCGAGCAGGCTTTCGACATTGTCGGTCGCGCTGGCGGAGGCGATATGCAGGCCGATCGCCGCGGCCATGCCCAGCACGGTGGCAAGGCTGCGCAGCGGGCGCCGCCACAGGCCGCGCACGATCATCCGCGATGGCTCGTCCGGCGCCAGCCGGGCGATGCGGTCACCGATGCCGCCCGCCGCGTAATGGGCCGGCGCCGGGGGCTGCATCGCGGTGGCCGGCGTCAGCCGGCGGGCGCGCATGACCGCCGCCGCCGCCCCCGCCACAGCGGCGAGCAGCATGGCCGCCGCCGCCGCCAGATAGACATCGGCACCGGCGCGAAACACCAGCGCGGGAAAGGCGAAATAGGCCTGGTACAGCGCCGCCAGCAATCGCCCCAGCCAGCTGCCGAGACCGAAGCCGAGCAGCAGCCCGCCCGCCGAAAGCAGCAGCGCCAGCCCGGCGTAATGGCGCATGATCGCGCCGTCGCGATAGCCGAAGGCCTTGAGCAGCCCGATGATCTCGCGTTCCGCATCGACGAGCCGGGCGAGCATGATGTTGAGCAGAAAGACCGCAACGCCCAGGAAGACCGGCGGCAGGATCTCGATCATTGTGCGCAACTGGTCGATTTCGCTGGTCACGAAGCGGTCCGACATCTGGATTTCGCGGCCATAGGCACCGGTGCCGCCGAAACCGGTAAGCCGCTGGTCGAGCCGGCGGACGATTTCGCCGGTCACGGCGCCGGGCGCGACCCGGATCGCCAGTTCGTTGAAACTGCCGGTCAGGTCCTCGGCGGCGGCCAGCGGTGCCCGCGCCATCCACAGCACGCCGAAGCGGCGGTTGTCGGGAAACACCTGGCCCGGCGCCACGACATAGACATATTCCGGCGACAGCGCCGTCCCCACCAGTTGCAGGTCGACGCGCTTGCCGCGGATCAGCGCCGGCACGCTGTCGCCCGGCGCCAGCCGCGCCGCCTCGGCAAAGGCCGCATTGGCGATGACTTCGTGCGGCCGCAGCGGATCGGGCAGGCGCCCCGTGCGGAGCACCAGCCGGTTGACCGCTACCGGCAGCGATTGCAGCCGCACCGTCACCGGCTCGGCGGTGCCGGCGATATCGAGCAGCGCGATGGTCGAGACGCGGCTTTCCACGGTGGCAACGCCGGGCATGGCGCGAATATCGGCCATCAGCGCCAGCGGCGCGCGGCGCAGCGGCAGCCACAGGTCGGCGAGCGCCTGGCGCGCGTAATAATCGGCACGCGCGGCTTCCAGCGACCGGATCATGCCGAACGACATCACCACCATGCCGACGCCTGCAGCCATGACCAGCGCGATGGCCAGCGCCTGCGCCCGCAGCCGCCAGGCATCGCGCAACAGCTTGCGGTGCAGGATCGGCAGCGGCCGCATCACCAGTTCAGCGCATCGGCGGCGCAGCGCACGGCATTGTGGTGAACCGACGCGATGGTGCCATCGTGAAAGCGGATGACGTCGTCGGCCATGTCGGCAATCACTGCATTATGGGTGATGATCAGCGTCGTCGTCCCGACCTCGCGGTTGATGCGATCGAGCGCCGCCAGCACGCGGGTGCCGGTCTTGCTGTCGAGCGCGCCGGTCGGTTCGTCGCACAGCAGGACGCGCGGGCGCTTGGCCACCGCCCGCGCGATGGCGACACGCTGTTGTTCGCCGCCCGACAGTTCGGCGGGGAACCGGTCGATGCGGTTTTCCAGCCCGACCAGCGCCAGCGCCGCCTCGGGCGCCATCGGGTCGCTGGCGATGTCGGCAATCAGCTGGACATTCTCGCGCGCCGTCAACGACGCGATCAGATTGTAGAACTGGAAAACGAAGCCGATGTTGGCGCGGCGATATTCGGTCAAGCCGTCATCATCGAGCCCGCACAGGTCGCAATCACCGAACCACGCCGCACCGGCGCTGGCCCGGTCCAGCCCGCCCAGGATGTTGAGCAGGGTCGATTTGCCCGACCCCGATGGCCCCAGCAGCACGACCATCGCGCCGGTACGGATGGCAAGATCGACATCGTGCAGGGCGTGGACCGCCGTTGTGCCGCTGCCATAGATCTTGGCCAGCTGCGCGGCGCGATACAGGATCGCCGGATCGCGCGGTGCAGGCGGGTTCCCGGACACGGCGCCCGTCAGGCAGCGCGGACCCGGCCGGGGCTGGCCGGCATGTCGAGACGTTGTTCGGCTTCGGCGATGTAATCCCGCGTGCGCGGGACCGCATCGATGCGCTTGGCCAGCTGGAGCTGGAAGACCATCAGCCGACCGTTGCGAAAACCGGCCTCGCACGCGGCGAGATAGAATTCCCACATCCGGCAGAAGCGTTCGCCCAGCATTTCCTGCGCGGCACCGCGCATCGTTGCGAAGCGATTCCACCAGCAATGCAGCGTGTCGGCATAGTGCAGACGCAGTATCTCGATATCGGTGATCCACAGGCCGGCGCGCTCCACCGCCGGCACGATCTCGGACAGCGCCGGAATATAGCCGCCGGGGAAGACGTGGCGGTTGAGCCAGGTGAAGCTGGCACTGCCGGTATCGGACACAGCCATCGACGTGCCGATCGAATGGATGACCGCGACACCATCGTCGTGCAGCAAGGCCGCGATCTTGGCGAAATAGGTGTCGAAGCCCTGCGCGCCGACATGTTCCAGCATGCCGACCGAGACGATGCGATCATAAGGACCGGTTTCATCGCGATAGTCGCGCAGCGCAAAGCGGGTGGCGCCGGCGGCGCCCTGATGGCGCGCGCGCGCCTCGGCGATCCGCAACTGCGCCGCCGACAGGGTGAGGCCCTGCACCGCGACGCCGGCCTTTGTAGCGATGGCAACCGCCAGCGCCCCCCAGCCGCACCCGATGTCGAGCACCTGGTCGCCGGGCCGCAGCAACAGCTTGGCCATGATATGGCGCACCTTGGCCTGTTGCGCTGCTTCCAGATCTTCGTCGCCGGTACGGAAATAGGCGCAGGAATAATGCTGGTCGCGATCGAGGAAGAGATCGAAGAACGCCGGCGGCAGCTCGTAATGGCTTTCGACATTGCGCCGCGACCGCCGGCGATCGTTGGCCGGCACCAGCCGCGCCGACAGGCGCTGCAACCGCGCGAACAGGCCGCTCGCCCGCATCCGGTGCACATCTTCGATGCCGGCGCTGGTTAGCAGCAGGAAATCACGGACATCGCCCTGCTCGATGGTCACGGTGCCGTCCATATAGGCCTCGCCGACCGCCAGCATCGGATCGAGCGCCAGGCGAAGCGGCAGCCAGCGCCGGTGCAGGCCAATAACGACATGCGGGCCGGGCGCGCCGGGGCCAAAGCTGCTCTGCCGGCCCGCCGCATCGATGACGGTCAGTTTGCCGTGCCGGATCAGCACGTCGAACATCGCCTCCAGCAACGGGAGTCGTGCCCTGTTCAGGACGTGCCCCGACATTGTGCGCCACCTTCCCGTGCCCAGCCGCTGTTCCGACGCTTCGGCGCCATGCCACCAAGTTGAAAATAGGGTCCGGCGCCGGCGTCGTCTTTACGTAGACCTCCCGATCATGGCGCGGCGCCCCGGGGCGTTGCGGCCGCCCGCCTCGGGAATATTACGCATTGGTCGGGCTTTCAGGCCGCTTCATGCTCGGGCGCTGCACTCCCGAGCTCGAAATGGCGGCGGCAACAGCATCGATCGCCGCCAGCTTCGGCGCAACGGAGGGCATAACCGCTGTTTCCAGGAGTTTGCTGATGATCTTGTCCCATGGCACCATCGTACTGGCCGTTGATGGCGGGCGCATGCGGCTGCTGCGCAATCGGGGCCAGCGGACGCAGCTCGATCTCGAAATCCTGCGCGAACGCGATTTCGTCAATCCGCCGACCCATGTGCTGAGCGAGCCGCAACCCGGGCGCCGGTTCGAAAGCAGCAGCCCGTCGCGCAGCGCCTATGCCGACACCGATGTCCACCAGCGCCGCGAGGACAATTTTTGCCGCGAGGCGCTCGACGAGGCGCTGGCCGAAGCGGCCGACAATGGCGAACTGGTGCTGATTGCCCCGCCGCGGGTGATCGGCGAACTGCGCGACCATCGCGAGCGGCACCCCGGCAAGGTGAATGTCCGCGAGGTCGTCAAGGACCTGACCGCGTACACGCCGCGCGAATTGAACCAGTGGCTGCGCGAACATCCGTGATGTCCCCGAAACCGGGGTCGTGAACCTGATCGTGAACGCAGCAATGGCCGGGATCATCAACCCGGCCATTCATGCGTTCACGACCTAATATTCGCCCGTCGGCGCTGGCGTCGCTTCCGGCTGGAACAGGCATTCGACGCAAAGCCGGCGGCCGGCGGTCGGCGGGCCGAGCTGCAGATGGCCGGTGATCACGGCCTTGGTGATCATGTGGACGCGATTGTGCGCCCGCAGTTTCATCCGCACGATATCGATATGGCGTTCGACCGTTCGCGGCGCGATCTGCAATTTTGCAGCGATCTCCTTGGCGGAAAAGCCATGGGCGACGAGTTCCAGAATTTCGGACTCGCGCGACGTCAGGCTGATTTTCGAATCGAAATGATCGCGATTCATTCGAATCCTTCCAGATTTCAGTAATTCAAAATCAATTAAATTCGAAATTTTGATTATTTTTTCTCAATTTGGTAAATATATAGTTTTTTACTTTAAATAAAACTCGATAAATAATACATGTATAATTAACACGCGTATGTAAATACACGTCGTTAATTGTAAATATTTTCCGATACTGTCGATTATTGAATATGAAATTTATCGACAAGGTTCGCCATTGTGAAACTTACGTATTTTCGAAGAATGGCTGATTTCCGATGGTGGCTGCGACAGGAGGGCCAACCATGGGCAACATTTCCTGCGCCCCGGCGGCGCAAGATCACGACAAGGATTTCAAGGTTCGTCATTGCAAGGGCGCGACGATCTATGCCCAGGCCGATCGGGCAAGCCACTGGTTTGAAATCATTTCGGGCGCAGTGCGCACCAGCCGCATCCGCGCCGATGGCGGGCGCCGTGTCACCGGCTTCTTCTTCCCCGGCGATGTCATCGGTGTCGCGGCCGGGCGTCGCGTCGACATGGCCGAAGCGCTCACCGATACGCTGCTGTGCGTGCATCCGACCGCCACGCTCGCCCCGGACGGCGTTGCCCCCGGCCTCGGCTCACCGCTGCATCGCGCCCTCGAATCAGCCCAGGCAAGCCTGTTCCTGCTCGGCCGCGGCAGCGCCGAAGAACGACTCGCCGCCTTCCTGATCAGCCTGGCGATCCGGGTCGGGCAATCGAACGTCCTGCCGCTGGTGATGGGACGCGATGATATTGCCGACCATCTCGGGATGACGCCCTACACGGTCAGCCGCACGCTGCGGCGGATGGAGCGCAGCGGCATCGTCGCCTGCGTCGGTCGCCACAGCATGCGCATTCTCAAGCCCGGCGTGCTGCTGGAATTGGTCGGCGAGGAATGGCCGACCGGCGAGACGCTGATTCCCGCCTGGTACGACACTGCCGGATCGCGCCAGCCCGCAACGCCATCACCGGCCAGCCAGATGCAGCCTGCGATGTCCTGATTCCTGCAGTTCCAGAACACAAAAGGGGAGTAGTTCGATGAAAAGCCGTGGATGGGGTTTTTCGGCCGTGTGCCGCATGACATTGGCAGCGCTGCTTTCGGCGACGGCCTTGTCGAGTCCGGGCGCCGCCCAGACGATTCCCGAACTGGCGCAACAGATCGGCGCGCTGCAAGCCGAACTGGCGCAGCAGAAGCGACTGTCCAGCGCCCAGCAGGACATCATCACCGACCAGCAGCGCCAGCTCGGACAATTGCGCGATCTGATCGAGCTGGACCGGCTGATGCTCCAGTCACGCGGCCGCGGGCTGTCCGCCGCTCAAGAGACCCCACCGGCCGCCGTTACGACGGTCAAGAGGCCGGCCGGCAAGCCCGGCGAAGGGCCGGTCGATGCCGATGCGGCGCCGCCGGAGCCGCCGACGAACCCGTCGACGCTTCCGGATCTGCCGGGCAAGACCGCGATCGTGCCGGAACGCCCGGTCGGCATTGCCCCGCCGATGCCCGATCCGCGCGTGCGGGCGCAAGTGCTGGCCGTGCCCCAGGAACTGGGCGTGCTGACCCCCCCCGGGCTGTTCGTCATCGATCCACAGCTCGAATATGTGACGACCTCCAACGACCGGCTGGTGTTCCGCGGCTTCGAGCTGATCCCCGGCCTCCAGGTCGGCCTTATCGAGGCGAGCAAGGCCGAACGCGATACCATCGTCGGCACGGCCGCGTTCCGGTACGGCATCTCGCGACGGCTGGAGGCGGAGGTGCGCGTGCCGTTCCTGTCGCGCAACGACAATATCGAGGTGGTGCAGCAGCGCGACATCGGCATTGTCCGCCAGCTGAAGCTGGCCGAGGATAATCTCGGCGATATCGAGCTGAACTTCCGCTACCAGCTCAATCGCGTGCGGCCGTTGCGGCCGATCTGGCTGGCGCAGATGCGCATCAAGAGCGACACCGGCAAAAGCCCCTATGAAGTCGGGTTCGACGAGTTCGGGGTCGCCACCGGGTTGGCCACCGGGTCGGGCTTCTGGGCCGTCCAGCCGGGCATCAGCTTCCTGTTGCCATCGGATCCCGTCGTCATCTTCGGCGGCGCCAGTTATCTCTGGAACATCCGCCGCGACGTCAAGGCCACGATCGGCGATGCCGTCATCGGCGTTGTCGATCCGGGTGACGCGATCAGCGCCAACCTGGGCTTCGGCTTTGCGCTCAACCCGCGCTTTTCCTATTCGCTCGGCTATCGTCACAGTTACATCGTGCCGACCAAGACCGCGATCGGCGACACGACCCAGCGCTCGAGCCGCCTGACGGTGGGTCAGTTGAGCCTTGGCCTGTCCTACCGCATCACCCAGCGGCAGACGCTCAATGTCAGCTTCACCATCGGCGTCACCAAGGACGCGCCGGATGTCGGCATCTCCATCCGGATGCCCTTCGAATTCCGGCTGGGCAAGGGCGGCGGCTGACGCCGGGGCACGCTCGTCGGCGACCGACAGCGCGATCCCGGCGCCGGGATCGTGCTTTCATCGTGCTGACCGCTGTTTCCTGCCCACCGGTCTTTCCCGGCGGAAACAGTCCCGATCCGCCGGCGCCGGATGCGCCGCGATCCGCGCTGCTTCAGCGAGCGACCCCGGCCACCATCGCCAGATCGAGCATCGAGGACAATTGCAGCGACGTCCGACCGACGACGTTTTCGGTGCGGAAGGCATCATAACCGGCCAGATCGATCGTGGCATCGATCTCCTGCCGGATGTTGACGCCGCTGGCGGTGTTGATGATCGTCGATTGCAACGGTGCATCCGGCCGGAAGACGATCGCCGTGTCGCCATTGTTGGCGAGCAGGACCTCCGACATTCCCACCCGCATCGTGATCGATCCGGTTTGCAGCATCCCGTCGTTGAGCCCGCTGGTATCGACCCGGGTGAAGAGGTCGCTCACCTCGCGCCGGGTTTCGGCAACGCCGTCCTGCCAGTTGATATTGGTCCGCACGACGAGCTGGTCGTCGACGAAAGTCCGGATCTCGGCACCCAGGTTGACGGCCAGGCCACCGACGACGAAGCCGCCGCGTTCCTCAGACATCGCGTCGTCGCTCAGGACCTCGACCTCGCCCAGATCGAGCATCTCCACCGAACCGGCGGCAGCCGGCACCATGAGGGCGATGCCGGCGATGGCGATCCGCAAGGGGGCGCTCAGCTTCCTGATGATCATGCCAAGCTCCTCATGGGACAGTGCCGACACGCACGGGAATCGTGATCTGCGGCGTGATCTGATAGATTGGGGGCAGATAGTTGGTGACATCGCCGACCGCGATGCGGAGGCCGCCGCTGCCGACCTCCATCGGCGCCTGCGACCAAGGGCCCCAATCCGACGCGATGTTATAGGTGGGCACGACACCCGGCGGATCGAGGACGATGGCCAGGGCGATGCCGTTCCACAGCTTTTCGAAATCGGCAAAGGCATATTCGGTCAGGCCGAGCATGGGATCGCCGAGCAGCACGCGGCCATCCCGGACGCCCTTCACGACGACGAAATGCTTGAAACCGTTCATGTTGATCAGTGCGATGACCGGCCGCTTCAACCGTGCAAGCTGTTCGCTGCGCAGGCGCAGGCCGACGGTGCGATAGCCCAGGCTTTCCAGATAGGCCTTCATGTCGAGCAGCGAAAAGCCGACATTGCGAATGGCTTCGCGGTCGCCCACTTTCCACATCGCGACAAAGGCTTCGCGTTCGGTGAGCGGCCGCTGGTAATGATAGGTCAGCAATGTCGCCAGCGCGGCCGAGCCGCAACTGAAATCATGCTGCTGGCGCAGGACGGAGCGAAACGGAATCTCCCACCAGCTCATCACCTGCACCCGGGCATCGGCATCGATCTCGGCACGGCTCAACCGCACCTCCGCCGCCGCCGGGCTCTCGCCTGCGAGCAAGGCGAGGACCATGCCGACGCCTGCAACGCCCAGTGACAGGCGCACCCGAGTTTGTCGTTCGACTTCGAAGCGCTGCCGTCCTGCCATGGCGACCTCAGGGGTTGACGTTGATGACGAGATTGATGCCCGATTGCAGGCTGACCTGCGCGCCGGTGTTGATCAGTACCGATCCGATGCCATTGAACGACGACAGGGCGTTATCGAGCAGGCTGACATTGCCGGCGTTGTAGGTGCCGTTGAAGGCATTGCCCTGCACACTCGACATCAGCGTCTGGCTGGCGACATTGATGGCCTGGCCGCCGCGTTCCTCGGAAAGTTCGTTGCTGGCGATGACCACCGGCCGGTCTTCGGGCGAGGCAACGGCGTCGTCCAGCCCCGCATCCAGAAATGCCGCAGCGGCAACCATGTCGCTGGCTGTGTCCTGCGCATCGATATCCCGGGGGGTATCGGTATCGCAAGGCGGGGCCTGATAGGATGAAACCGCCTCGCTGCCGAATGGGCTGGCGAAACGGGTGACGTCGGAGGAGTCCGCCATCATGGCACCGTTCGCCCCGACGCCCGGGCTCGAAACGATCAAGGCGGTGACGCCGAGAACCAGATGAATGCTGTTTCGCAGGTCGCGTTTGCTGGTCATGCGCTTTCTCCCCGGTTGGATGCTGCAAAAACGGCCGGGCCGCGGGAACAACTCCCAGGCCCGGCCATCCTTGGCTTAGTCGTCGCCGCCGCCGGTGCCGCCGCCGGGGGTGGTGCAGCAGCCGGCATTTGCGCCGAAGTTGACCGTGCCCTGGGCAGCGATGTTGGTCGCGGCCTGGGTGTTGGCGTTGATGCCGGTGTTCCAGGCAGCGGTCAGGATGCCAGCGAATGCCGAGAAGGCATTGCCGCGGACATAGTTGTCACCGCTGTTGTAGCCGACCGGCGAGTCGGTTTCGTCCTGGCCGTCCATGTCGACGAGTTCGTCCATGGCGCTGTTGTTGTTCGTGGCAGCCAGATACTGGTTGGCAATGACCACGCTCATGGAAGCGCCGTTGAAGTCGTCATCGGACTTGTTCACCGTCAGGCTGTCGTCATCCGAATAGCTGTCGGCGGCGTTGTCGTTGAGGCTGCCGTTCAGGATGTTGTCGAGCGAGACGATCGTCGAATCCTGGGCGTTGCCGCTGCCATCGTCGACTTCGTTCGGATCGGCGAAGGCGGCGCTCGACAGTGCCATCGACAGCACGACTGCAGAAGCGAAAAGTTCGGTCTTGAAGCTCATGATGCTCTCCTTTCAATAGTGGCCCCCGTTGTTCGGATTGCCACGGCTACTGTCCGCAAGTGCGAACCTGATTGTTATGATGCAGCCGGCATTCATGCGTGCTGCGAAATCGCATGCACTTGGGCGGGATATTTGGTGCTGATTTTCACCTTCGCAAAAATACGGAGGCCGATACTGATACCGTTTGGGCATGGTGAATGACAAAACTGCCATGCAGCAGCATTTTCCGGCAGCTTGTTAATTTTTCTGATTTTTTGCGACGGAGCGCTGCTCTGTCGCGGTGCCTTCAGGCCGGTCGGAGTCCCGGCAGCAGGTTTGGCCATACCGGGAGGACGGGCTGGTTTCGAGGGGGGGTGGCACCGGAGCGCCGCGCGTCATCGGGCAACATCGGGCTGTTCGACCCCAAGCCGAGCCGGCGATGCGCCGCCGGATCGCCAGTCAATGCGGGTCCCGGATCGTGACGCCGCGATCAATGCAGTCTGGAGCGGAGGGCGGGATGCGCAAGGCCGGAAAATTGCGGATCGGCAATCGCCTGATCTTCAAGCATATTTTTCAGACTGTCATGGAACAGTTTCACCGATGCCAGATGTATCTCCTCGACGGCCTTGCAGCTGAGATTTTCCGAAGTCGAAATTTCGTCGAGAAGCGTACTCAATTCGTCTGAATATTGTTCCCAGCATTTTTCGAACAGATTTTTCATGGCCAGCCCTTCGCAAGGACGGTGGGAAACCGAGGGCAAAAAAGTGCCGGGACTTTGCAGCGTTGAAATATTATTGCTCATCCGGCAATTCGATGCATTAACTGGCATAATGACCGAATGTCGCGTCCCTGTCTGTGCGGCAGCGAACATTTGATCTTTTTCGCCGCAAGACTGCTGGACCTGCCGCAGCGAGCCTCCTAGGCTGCGTGCTTGATACTTTCGGTGACTGCATGACATCCGAACTGCGCATCCTTCCGGCAACCGGCAATTTTTTTCTGGATTGCGCTATTGTCGATCTCAGCTCGCTGGAAGATCAGCTTGAATCGAAAATCCACCTGAAAAAAGGTGACAGGCTGGACATCGATTCGCAGATGTATTTTCCGGTCGACATGCTGATTTCGCTGAGTTTCGATCTGAGGGAAGGTTACACAGCGGAATTCCGCCAGATCGGACGCGAGGGATTCGCGGGATTTTCAGCGTTCATGGGCAACCCTGCGACCGGTAGTTCCGCTGTCGTGCAGACCAGCGGCTCTGCCTATCGCGTATCCGCCAGCGCCATGCAGGACATCTTCGAAATGTCCCCGCAATTTCGCAAGGCGACTTTGTGGTACATGCAGGCCCTCATGCAGGAGGCCGCGCAGAGCATCATCTGCAATCGTTATCATTCGATCATCCAGCAATACAGCCGCAGCCTGTTGCTGGCGTTCGACCGGACCGGCTCGGAGTCCGTGCATCTGACCCATGAACAGATTGCCACGACGATAGGGTGCCGCCGCGAAGCGGTGAGCCTTGTCGCCCGCAAGCTGCAAAACATCGATGCGATCGATTATAAATATGGTCGCATCGCCATTGTGAACCGATCCATTCTGGAAGCGAATGCCTGTGAATGCTATCGTGTTACCCGCTCGGCGTTTTCACCGCTGTGCGCCGGCAGGCAGACGTGGGACATCATCGCGAACGACGAGGGGCGCTGAACGGCCATGACCAAGAGTATCGAGGAACTGCTGAAACGCGTCGAAACGATGTCGGTCGACATCGATATTCTCAAGAAAAGCCATGCCGATCTTCAGGGATCGTACGTAGCGACCCTGAAATCCTTGTCCGACATGACTAACCATGCGGCCGATGCGGCACAAAAGGCGGCCAGGGCCGCCGAAAGTGCCGCCCTGGCGTCGAAAAGCTGTGCGGATATCGCGCGACAGGCTGCCAACCTTTCTGTTGTCAAGCCGGCGGAGGCAGCGGCCGAGGCTGCCCGTGCCGCGGCGCAATCGGCCATCGAGGCGGCGGCGTCCGCAGCGGCCGCGGCGGCCGCGGCAGCACTGGCGGTGGCGACGCATGCCGAGGAAGCATCGAGCAATGCGGCGGCGATCGCCAGCGAGGCGACCCGGCGTGCCACGCAATCGGCAGCGCAGGCCGTCGCCATGTCCAACCTCGCCGCCAGCCTGGCAAGGAACACCCGGATCAAGGCTACCGAAAAAACCGTAAAAAAGCCGTGAAGCCGACGGCGGGCAGGGTGCCGCCACGCCCGGCGTTCGGTGCCCGATCAGCCCGCCATGCCGGCGCCGCTACCCCTATCGCTGTCGCTGCCGCTGTCGACACAGAGTTGCCCGGGCGGTGAAACGCGCCCGGTCGGCGCATCGATGAAGCCACGCTAGGTACATAACACAATGCCGCGGGGCCGGCGGATGCATAGGTTGAAGCCTGAAATCGATCCGATCGACAGTGGAAGCCATGATGCACAACCTGGCCATGAAGCACGGCAACTTGCGTGAAATTACCGTGCCGGCGAAAGCCGGGGAGGTTCTGTTTCACGAAGGCAGTTCCTGTGACCATGTCCTTGAAGTGCGCCGCGGGATCGTCCGGGGCGTACATGTTTCCTATGAAGGCGACCGGCAGGTCATGGCCTTTTTCTTTGCCGGGGATCAGATCGGCATCCCTGTTGCCGACCATTATCGCTTCACGGCCGAGGCAGTCAGCGATCTTGCCTATGTGAAGCGTTCGCGGGAACACTGGCATGGCACCCTTGTCCGCCATGTCGAGGACAACCGGCGGTTGTTGCCATCGATCCATTCCGAACAGGATTCGATCCTGCGCCGGAGCCTGATCGTGGGTTGCAACGGCATTCTGGCGCGGCTGTGCACATTCCTGAGCCAGATCATCGACCGGCTGCCGATCGCGGCGGATGGCAGCCACGGCTTCCCGTTGCCGCAGACTGACATCGCCGCCTATCTCGCGATGTCGCCCGAATCGGTTTGCCGGGCCTTTCGGCAACTTCGCGACATGCGGGTCATCGATATGCCGGCCCGCGACCGTATCATCGTCACGAATCGCGGCCGGCTCTGGGCCATCGCCAGCGGCGGTTGCGGTTCGGACGCCCGCGATTCGCGGGCCGGTTCCAGCCGCCGACTGGTCACGGCGGTTGCCCGCCAGCCGGGTTTCAGGGCGCTGGCGGCGCCGACGCGCTGAGCCCGGAGCGGGCGCGCCCGGCAGCCGGTCGTTTCGGCGCATTCCCGAGCAGGATCCGCGCATCGAGCGCAATGACGCCGGCCGCGTCGGCCAGGAGCGGATTGATGTCGATTTCGCTTATCTCGGGCAAGGTCGTGGCCAGCCGCGACAGGGCGACCAGCACGCCGGCGACGGCATCGCGATTTGCCGCCGGGACATCGCGATAGCCCGCCAGCAGGCGCGCGATCCGCGTCTCGTCGATCATTGCCAGCGCATCGCCATGCGCCAGCGGCGGCAGCGCGATGCTGCGATCGCGAATGACTTCGATCGCCTTGCCGCCGGCGCCGAACAGGATGACCGGCCCGAACACCGGATCGATGGCCAGACCGGCGAACACTTCATTGGCACCGGCACGGCTGATCATCGGCTGGACGGCAAAGCCGCGCAGCCTGGCCGACGGGAAATTTGCCGACAGCCGTTCGACCATCGCCGTTGCCGCAGCCGTTGCCGCCGTGGCGTCCGACATCCCCAGCGCGACGCCGCCGAAATCCGATTTGTGGCTGATGTCGGGCGAAACGATCTTGACGACCAGCGGCGGTTCGAGCCCCGCCGCAGCCGAGGCGATGTCCGCCGCCGTTACGGCGAGCCGGGTCGGCACCACGGGGATACCGAAGGCGGTGAGCACCGCCTTGGCTTCGATCTCGCTCAGCCGGGTCCTGCCATCGCTGCGCACCTGTGCGATCACCCGGCGGGCTGCCGCGAGATCGTCGTGTGCCGCGGGCGCCGCGGCCGGCAGCGCCCGCGCCGCGCCGCGCCGCGCCCGCACCAGCGCGGCAAAGGCAGCGATCGCCGCCTCGGGCGTGGTGAACAGCGTCAGCCCGCCCTTGACCAGGATTTGCCGGGCGCGGCCGGCGTTGATGTCGCCGAGCCAGCAGGCGATCACTGGCTTGGCAAATCCCGCCGCCGCCGCCGCGGTGACGCTGGCAACCACCTGCGCCGCAACCGCCGCACTGTCGGCCAGTGCCGTCGGGCAGTTAATGACGAGCAGCGCGTCGACTGCCGGATCGCGCAGCAACGCGGCGATGGCGGCGCCATAGCGATCGGGATGGGCGTCGCCGATGATGTCGACCGGGTTGGCGCGCGACCAGGCCGCCGGCATCACCGGATCGAGTGCGGCAAGGGTGGCGGCACCCAGCGTGGCCAGCGTGCCGGGCTGCGCCGCCATCGCGTCCACCGCCAGAACCGCGGCGCCGCCGCCGTTGGTGATGATGGCCAGGGCGTCGCCGGCCAGCGGCGGCGGTTGCGTCAGCACCCAGGCCGCATCGAACAGCGCTTCGAGACTGTCGACAACGATGACGCCGGCATGGGCGAGCGCGGCATGGTAGACGTCGAAGGCGCCGGCAAGCGCCCCGGTATGCGAGCGCGCGGCGCGCGCCGCCGCGGCACTGCGCCCGGCCTTGATGGCGATGACGGGCTTTGACCGCACGGCCGCGGCGGCCGCGGCGAGGAACGCCGGGCCATCGGTAATGCCTTCGATGTACAAAAGGATCGCCCGCGTTTCGGCATCGGCAGCGAACAACGCCATGAAATCGGCAAAGCCGGTATCGGCCATGTCGCCGACCGAAATCGCCGCCGACATGCCGATGTTCCGTGCCGCCGCCCAATCGAGCATGGCGGTGGTGAGCGCACCGCTTTGCGAAACCAGCGCCATCCCGCCGGGCCGGGCATCGATATGGGCGAACGAGGCGTTGATGCGGGCGCGCGGCACCAGCACGCCCAGGCAGTTGGGTCCGATGATCCGCATGCCATGGGCGCGAGCCGCCGCCAGCATCGCGCGGCCCGGAGGCGTGTCGATGCCCAGCCCGGCCGTGATCACCACCGCGACCCGGACGCCGCGTTCCCCGAGCAG
Source organism: Polymorphobacter sp. (assembly GCA_044373875.1). GTDB lineage: Bacteria > Pseudomonadota > Alphaproteobacteria > Sphingomonadales > Sphingomonadaceae > Sandarakinorhabdus. The sequence goes on along the minus strand of JBILPK010000003.1, from coordinate 26,263 downwards.
CGCCAGGCTTTCGGCGACTTGCGGCGCCGGGATGGCGATCACGGCGAGATCGATGCCGCTGCCCGGCAGATCGGCGATGCCGGCGCGCCAGTGCACCCCCGCCAGCGCCAGTGCGTTCGGATTGACGGCATAGACCGGCATGGCGGGGTGTGCGGCGACGATATTGTCGATGATCGCGCGCCCCACCGAACCGGTGCGGCGCGATGCACCGATCACGGCGATGCCGCGCGGTGCGAACAGCGCCGCCGCAAGCGCATCGCCGGCCGGATCAGTGCTGGAGGACATAGCGTCCGGGGGCGTTGCCCAGCACCGGATAGCCGCTATCGGCCCGCGCCAGCGGTGGCGGCGCCCCGGGGCTGCCCGAATGGCCGGCGAGCCAATCGAGCCAGTCCGGCCACCATGATCCGGGGTGCGGCGCGGTCGTTTCGAACCAGGGGTCGGGATCGACATGACCCGCACCGCTGGCGCGATCGAGGCTGCGATGGTGCAGGCCCGTGCGTTCAGGCGGTGCCACGATGCCGGCGTTGTGGCCGCCGCTGGCCAGCACGAAGCGAACGTCGCCGGCCATCAGGTCGAGAAGTTTCCACACCGAATGCCAGGGCGCGACATGATCATGCTCGGTGCCGAGGACATAGGCCGGCACCGCGATATCGGCCAGCGATACCCGCTTGTCGCCGACATGATAGCGGCCCTCGGCGAGGTCGTTCTGCAGATACAGCCGCCGCAGATATTGGCTGTGCATCATGTAGGGCATGCGGGTGCCATCGGCGTTCCAGGCCATGAGGTCGGTCATCGGCGCGCGTTCGCCGAGCAGATAGGTCTGCACGCCGCGCGACCAGACCAGATCGGCCGACCGTAGCATCTCGAAGGCGCCGCCCATCTGGCGGCTGTCGAGATAGCCCTGCTGCCACATCAGGTTTTCCAGGAAACGCACCTGCGCCTCGTCGATGAACAGGCCGAGCTCGCCCGGATCGGCAAAGTCCGCCTGTGCCGCGAGCAAGGTCAGCGTGGCCAGCCGCCGGTCTCCGTCGCGCGCCATGGTCGCGGCGGCAATCGCCAGCAGCGTGCCGCCCAGGCAATAGCCGCAGCCATGCACCCGCGCCGCGCCGGTGATGGCGGTGACAGCCGCCAGCGCTGCCAAGACGCCGTCGCGCTGATAATCCTCCATGCCCGTCTCGCGCAGCTCGGCGCCGGGGTTGCGCCACGAGATGGCGAAAACGGTGAACCCCGCCGCGACCAGGTTGCGGACCAGCGAATTGTCAGGCGACAGGTCGAGAATATAATATTTCATGATCCAGGCAGGCACGATGAGTATCGGTTCGGGCCGCACGCTGGCGGTCGTCGGCGTGTATTGCAGCAATTCGATCAGATGGTTGCGGAACACCACCTTGCCCGGCGTCGAGGCGAGGTCGCGCCCGACGACATAATGCTCGGCGCCGATCGGCGGCTGGCGGCGCACCAGCCGCTGCCAGTCATCGGCCAGCAGTTGCAGCCCGTGCACCAGGCTCGTGCCGCCGGTTTCCAGAAAGCGTTTCTGGACGACGGGATTGGTGGCGATGAAGTTGGATGGCGAGAACATGTCGAGCAACTGCCGCATCACGAACCGGACAACGGCGTCATGGTGCGCCGTGACCCCGCTGTTTTCGCGCACCGCGGCATCCAGCCATTGCTGGCCGAGCAAAAAGGCCTGCTGGTAGAGCCCGAACGGCAACGCGTCCCATTCGCCCGAGGTAAAGCGCTGGTCCTGCGGCAGCGGCTGGATGCAGCGCTGCCCCTCGCCGCCACTGGCTGCAGCGCGCGCGATGTAATCGATCAGCCGCTGCCACTTGCGCGCCGCCTTGACCGTCAGCAGCAACTGCCGTCCGGGCGCACTCGCCAGATGCAGCCACCAGTCGGCAAAGGCGGCGCCGAGCGCATCGGGGGCGACCCCGAGCGTCCATTGGGCGCGCATCGCGCCGACCGACCGGTCGATGAGCTCGGCAATGCCGTCGACCGGATCCGGCGCGGCGAGCGCTTCGTCGCACAGCAACGGCCCGGCCATGACCGGCGGCAGTTCGGTCGGGAGCAGCGGCCGGTTCACCGGATCATTCCATCCGCATCCCGCCATTCGCCGAAAGGGTCGATCCGGTGATGAAGCCGGCGTCCTCGGCGACAAGAAAGACGATGCAGCGGGCGATTTCGTCGGGTTGCCCGAGCCGCCCGACCGGAATTTTCGCAACCAGCCCGGCAAGCACCGCCGGCGCGACAGCGCGCACCATGTCGGTATCGACATAGCCGGGCGCGACCGCGTTGACCGTCACGCCATGGCTTGCGCCTTCCAGCGCCAGCGCCTTGGTGAAACCGATGAGGCCGGCCTTGGCGGCGGCATAATTGGCTTGGCCGAACTGGCCCTGCTGGCCGTTGATCGACGCGATGTTAACGATGCGGCCCCAGCCACGCTGGCGCATGCCGGGATAGACGGCGCGCGTCACATTGGCCGGGCCATCGAGATCGACCGCCAGCACCCGGCGCCACGCCGCGACCGACATCTTGTGAAAGCCGGCGTCGTCGGTGATGCCGGCATTGTTGACGAGAATGTCGATCGGCCCCAGCGCCGCCGTGACCCGGGCGACACCGGCGGTGCAGGCATCGGCATCGGCGACATCCCAGCCGAACACCGGGATGTCATGGCGGCGGGCAAAGGCCTCGGCGCCATCGGGACGGCCGCTGAAGCCGGCCGCCACGGCATGGCCCGCGCGTTGCAGCGCGCAGCTGATCGCCGCCCCAATTCCGCGGGTGCCGCCGGTAACTAGCGCGGTCCGGGTCATGGCAGGATCGCGACTTTCAAAACGCCATCGCGCTGGTGGGCGAACAGATCATAGGCCGCCGCGATATCATCGAGCGCGAAGCGGTGCGTGATCAGCGGCCTTGTATCGACCCGGCCGGATTGCACCATCGCCATCAGCCGGCGCATGCGTTCCTTGCCGCCGGGGCATAGGGTCGTGACAATGCGATTGTCACCCAGCCCGGCCGAAAAGGCATCGAGCGGGATCGTCAGGTCATCCGAATAGACGCCGAGCGACGATAATGTGCCGCCCGGGCGCAGCACCCGCAGCGCCGCCTCGAAGGTGGCGGGCTGGCCCAACGCCTCGATCGAGACGTCGACACCGCGGTCATCGGTCAGCCGGCGGATCGCGGCGACCGGATCCTCGGCGGTGAAATCGACGACATGGTCGGCGCCCATCGCCCTGGCCATCGCCATGCGTTCCGGCAGGCTTTCGACCGCGATGATCTTCGCGGCGCCCATCAGCCTGGCACCGGTCGTCGCGCACAGGCCGATCGGCCCCTGCGCGAAGATCGCGACGGTATCCCCGATGCGCACCGCTCCCGATTCGGCACCGCCAAAGCCCGTCGACAGGATGTCGGGACACATCAGCACCTGCTCGTCGGTCAGGCCGTCGGGCACCGGTGCGAGATTGGCCATGGCATCGGGCACGCGCAGATATTCGGCCTGGGCACCATCGATGGTATTGCCGAACCGCCAGCCGCCGATCGCCCGCCAGCCGCTGCCTTGGGCGCCGCCGCATTGCGAATGAAACCCGCACAGCGAGGCGTGCGACGTGCCCGATGGCGTGATCGCGCCGGCGATGACCCGCTGGCCGACGCTGAAACCCTCGACCGCCGCGCCCAGCTTTTCGATGATGCCGACGGGTTCGTGGCCGACGGTCAGCCCGCTGGCGACGGGATATTCGCCCTTCAGGATATGGATGTCGGTCCCGCAGATCGTCGTCATCGTGATGCGGATCAGCGCATCGAGCGGGCCGATCACCGGGATCGGCTTTTCGCCAAGGATGATCTCGCCGGGCTTGATGAAGATCGCAGCCTTCATATGGTCTTGCATGACAAGCTCCGAAATCGGCCTTGGCGAATGGCGACCCCCGCAACCCGCTTCGACGGGAGGCCGGCCATGCCTGCTTGCCGGCTATGCGCTGTGGGCGGCCGGCGTTTCCGCAAAGGATTTTGCCAGTTCGGCGGTGGCTTCGCCGACCGTGGCCGCAGCGCGCGATCCGGCGGCGGCCGACCGGTCCGTCTCGGCGGCGTAATCGCGCGCTGCGGCGCGATAGAAATCGGCCACGGCCTCGACCATGCCCTGCGGCTCCTGGGCGCCGACGATCGTGTCGATCAGACGCAGATCCTGTTCGCAGCGCTTGCGCAGGAATTTCAGCATGTCCTGCTGCTGCGTCAGCACCGTGCGCATGCCCAGTGCCTGCATGCGCACGAGGCCGATCATCGGATTGCCCATGTTGGCAAGGTCGAACATGGGCAGATGACCAGCCACGCCATTGCCGCCCCCGGACGCATGGGTCTTGGCCTTGGCCGTGTCATGCTTGGCAGTCATTGCAATTCCTTCCCGATCAAGCCGATCGCAGTTCGCCTCGGCCAAAGGTGCCGGGCCAACCGGGCCGGGCAGGTTGGTTATCGATGCAACCGGCTCTTTTCAGAATCCGTAGTTTCACCAACTGCATGCCCGCCACCGGTTGCTAGACTGGTGTTCGCGCTGTCGGCGATGGCGGCGCTGGCATTCCCGGCAGCACGAGCGAGCATGCGCATCCCGACCGCTACAGACCCGTCTTGCGAACCTGCGATTTTCGACGCCTTGCAGTCGGGAACGGTTCTGGGCGCCGTGCCGGAACGCCGGATCGAGACGCATGCCGCCATGGTGTTTCTGACGGCGGACCGCGCGTGGAAGCTCAAGCGTCCGGTTCGTCTCGACTATCTCGATTTCTCGACCCCCGCGCGCCGGCATGCGGCGTTGCTGGCCGAGCTGCGCCTGAACCGGGCGCTGGCGCCCGGTCTCTATCGCCGGCTCCACGCCATCACGCGCGCGGCCGATGGCACCCTGCGGCTCGATGGCGATGGCGCGACGGTCGATTGGGTGCTCGAAATGACGCGTTTCCCCGATGGCGCGCTGTTGGGCGACCTCGCGCGCCGCCAGCCGCTGGATCCGGCGCTGCTGACGCGGCTTGTCGATGATCTTGTCGCCTTTCACGCCGGCGCGCCGGCGAACCGCACGACCGGCGGTGCGGCCCGGCTGAACGCGGTGATCGCCGGCAATTCGCGCGCCATGTCGCACTATCCCGCCATCCTGCCGGCAGCCGCCGTGGCCCGGCTCGACCGGCGGCTGCGCCTGGCGACGACGGCCCATGCCGGCCGGCTCGATGCCCGGGGCCGGGCCGGGCGCATCCGGCACGGCCATGGCGACCTGCATCTGGGCAATATCGCGCTGGTCGACGGTGCCGCCGTGGCGTTCGACCGGCTTGAATTCGATGCCGATCTCGCGACCGGCGACATACTCTACGATCTCGCCTTCCTCGCCATGGACTGCTGGCAGCGCGGGCTGCGCCGCGAGGCCAACCTCGTCTGCAACCATTATCTCGACCGTTCGGCGATCGATGCCGATGGCGCGCCGCTGCTGCCGCTGTTCATGGCGGTGCGCGCGTCGATCCGCGCCCATGTCGCGGCAACGCGTGCCGAACAGGCGGGCCGTCCCGAAGATGCCGCGGCGGCGCGTCGCCACCTGGCGATGGCGCTGGTCTGCCTGCGCCCGGTGCCGGCGCGGCTGGTCGCCATCGGCGGCGCGTCGGGGACTGGAAAATCGACGCTGGCGCGGGCGATAGCCGATCGGATCGGCGCGGTGCCGGGTGCCCGCATCCTGCGCTCCGATGTGCTGCGCAAGGCGGCCGGGGGGCTGCCACCCGAGGCGCGGCTGCCGGTGTCGGCCTATGCCGAGGCGGCGAACCGGCGCGTTTATGCAGCGCTGGCGGCGGCGGCGGGCAGTGCGATCGCCGCCGGGATGTCGGTCATCGCCGATGCCACATTTCTCGATGCCAGGCAGCGCCGCGCGGTCGCTGCCGTCGCGGCACGGGGTGGCCGGCGTTTCGACGGGCTCTGGCTGCAGGCGCCAGCGTCGCTCCGCATCGCCCGGGTGGGCGCGCGCCGCGGAGATGCGTCGGATGCCGATGTCGCGGTCGCCGCGGCGCAGGCGGTCCCGGCCGCGCCGCCGGGTTGGCAATGCCTTGACGCCGGCGGCGATCTTGCCGCGCTGGCCGACGCTGCATTGCGGGCGCTGCGCTAGAATCGATCGCATGCAAGTGGGGTCTGCACCGGCCGGCGCCGACTTCCTGCAATCGCGCGCTGGCGCCGGTGCGCGATCAGCGCCAGAAAGGCCTGTCGTCCAGCACCGTCGCCAATTGCGCTTGCGCCTGGGCGGCAAGGCGGTCGCGCGCCGCGGCCGAAGCGCCATGGCCGGGCCCGAGCACGCGCTCGATGGTCGCCAGATCGTTGAGCGTGCCCAGGCTGTCCTGCAGGGCGCCCAGATGCTTCAGCAGTCGGTGATAGCGGCGGCGCTGGCGGCGGCAGTCATGGAGCGACGCGAAGAATTCCATCGCATAGCGCAGCCGCTTGGCCCGGATGCGCGCCCGGTGCTGCTGTTCGGGGGGCTGGTCGGCAAGGCGCTGCCCGGCGGATCGCAATTGGCGTACCAGCCGGTCAAGGACAGCGCCGGCCCAGGTGGCGAGATCAGGGGTTGCCGGGCAAAGGCCGGCGGTGGTCAGCAGCGTGACCATGTCGGCGCGGAAAATCGCATCGTGCAGCGTCGCGCAGATCGCCTTGTGGTGGGCAGCCGCCGCGGCGCAAAGGTGGCGGGCCGTTCGGGCCGGGATATCGCCCCGCGCCAGCAACAGGTGGCAATCGCGCGCTTCGCCCATGCGCCGGCCCAGTTGTTGCAGCGTCGCATCGATGCGGGCCCATGCCGGTGATTGCGCCGCCATCACAGCCGGGCGGAAAACCTGCACCATGGTGCGCAATCGCCGGGTCGCGACATGCGCCTGATGCAGCCCTTCCGGGTCGCGGCGTGCGCAGATCGGCGCGATGTTCGACGCCAGATGCACGACGCAGTTCGCAGCGATGGCGTTCTGCGCCTGCGTTATCGTGGTGCCGCGCGCCAGCATGACAGGTCGGGCCTGTCCGGGCGCGGTGGCCGATGCCTCTGGCGACTTGTTCAACACGGGGCTCCAGCCTGGCCACGGCGACCGATGATGTGCTGGCGGCACGATACCGCATGCGGGCAGGGGAACTCCTCTTGGGAACTTCACCTAGGGGCGGCGCCGGGCTCGGCCAGTTGCGCATCGGGGGGCAGCGATGGCCCTGTCGCGCTGTTCGGCAACACCGCTGGATCGTTGACGGCGGATTTTTTGAGATTTCGTTCGATATCAACGCATCGTTGCTGCCGGCCGATATTCGCCTTTGACCCGGGGGCCGCTTCGCGCCAGAAGCGCGCCATCATGGAGATTCGGACTTCCACGCGGGCTCTGGCCTCGGTCCTGCTGCTTGCCGCAGCGGCACCGGCGACGGCGGCGCCCTTCATCCTGCCGGCGCCCGCCGAACGACCGCAGGACATCGCTGCGGCGACCGATCCCTTTTTGGCGGCGCTCGCCGACCGCGCTGGCTCGGGGCAGTTCCGCGAGCGCCTTGCCGGCGCGGCGGCGATCCTGCCGGCGCTGGGCGAAAGCGGTGAGGATGTGGCGGCGGCGGCGGCGCAGCGCGACCAGGCGCGGTCGCGGCTGTTCCCGGGGCTCGGGCTCGATGTCATCGGCGCGCGCACCATCACGCGTGATCTGCAATCGCCCTCCACCCAGGTCGAGAACCTGTCGCCGTTGCGCCGCAACGATGTCATCGGCACGGTCGACCAGTTGCTGACCGATTTCGGCGCGACCTCGGCGCGAATCCGATCGGGCACGGCGCTGACGGATGCGGCGCGCGCCGAACTCGATGTGGCGCGCAATACCGCGCTGCTACAGCTGGTGGCGAGCTGGTACGACCTGCTGTCGGCGGGCGCCGCGCTCGATCTGTCGGGGGCCAATGTCGCACGGATGCAGGCGCTGTCCGATGCCGCTGCCCTGCGCTTTTCGGCCGGGCTCGACAGCGGCGGCGATGTGGCGCGGGCGCGGTCCTATCTGGCGGCAGCGCAAAGCCAGCAGCTCGGCTATCAACGCCGGCTGCGCGCCGCACAGGCACGCTATCGGGAATTGTTCGGCAGCCCCGCCGATGCAGTGCAGCGCCCGGCAGCGCCGCTGGCCGACAGTTTCGACGCCGGCAGCGATCGCCCCGAACTCGTTTCGGCGCGGGCCCGCGAACGCGCCGCCATTGCCGCGCTCGATGCGGCGCGCGCCGATCGCTTGCCGCGCGTCGATGCGCGGATCAGCGGGTCGACCTATGACGTGCTGCGCGGCACGACCCCGGCCTATGATGTGCGCGCCCAGGTGACGATGCGGCAGCGGTTTTCCACCGGCGGCGCCGAAGCGGCCCGGGTGGCCGAACTCGCGGCGCGGCGGCGTGCGGCAGGGCTGGCGGTCAACCGCATCGCTGCTGCCGGCACCCGCGAACAGAGCGTTGCCGCCGCCGAAGCCGAAGGGCTGGCAGCGTCGCTGCCGGCGCTGGAGGCCGCCTATCTCGACAGCCGCCGGGCGCGTGACCTGTTCGCCGAACAGTTCCGCGTCTCTCGCGGCACGCTGTTCGACGTGCTGCGCGCCGAACGCGACCTGCTCGATACCGCGATCACGCTGGCGCAGACGAGCTACGAGGCCGATGTCGCGCGTTTCACCTTGCTGGCGCGGCACGGCGGGCTTATCGAACATTTCGGGCTGACCCCGGCGGTCACCGCCGCGGAGGGGGCAAGACGATGATGCGGACAAAGGCGCCGTGGCTGTCGCCATGGCTGGCACGCCCGCTGGCGGCGCATCGCGCCACCTATATCAAGGTCGCCATCGCAGCGGTGCTGACCAACGTCTTCGCGCTGGTCACTTCGCTCTATTCGATGACGGTCTACAACCGCATCGTCCCCAACAACGCCACCGATTCGCTGATCGCGCTGACCATCGGGGTCGGCATCGTGCTGGTCTTCGATTTCATTCTGCGCATGCTGCGCGGCTATTTCATCGATGTCGCGGGCCGCGAAGTCGATGCCAAGCTGGGCAGTGCGGTGTTCGACACGCTGGTCGGGATGCGGCTGGCCAACAAGCAGGGATCGAGTGGAGCGTTCGCCGGGCTGCTGCGCGAGTTCGAGACGTTGCGCGATTTCTTTGCCAGCGCCACGATCATCGCGCTGGTCGATGTGCCCTTCATCCTGTTGTTCCTTCTGGTCATCGCGCCGATCGGCGGCCCGCTGGCGCTGGTGCCGCTGCTGATGGTGCCGCTGGTCATCGGTTCGGCGATGCTGGTCCAGCCGGGGCTCGATCGGCTGGCGGGCACGTCGCTGGGGCTGGGCTTTTCCAAGCAGGGCGTGATGGTCGAAACCATCGGCGGGCTCGAAACGGTCAAGGCCACCGCGGCGGGCACGATGCTGCGCGGGCGCTGGCAGGCCGCGGTCGATGAAGCCGCCGACCTGGCGCTGCGCTCGCGGCTGCTGTCGGCGTTTGCCGCCAATGTCGCGGCCTCGGCGCAACAGATCGTCTACATCGGTGTCGTGCTGTGGGGGGTGTTCCTCATCGCCGATGGCACGCTGACCAGCGGCTCGCTGATCGCCGTGTCGATCCTCGCCGGTCGCTGTGTCGCGCCCCTGGGCCAGGTCGCCGGCCTGTTGACCCGGTTGAGCAGCACGCGCGCCGCCTATGCCCGGCTCGACAGCTTCATGTCGGCGGGCGGCGAAATCGCCGAAGATGCCACGCCGGTGCGCCGCCACCGGCTCGAAGGCCGGATCACCTTCAAGAATGTCGTCTTTCATTATCCCGGCACCACGACGCGGGTGCTCGATGGGGTGTCGTTCGATATCGAGCCTGGCGAAAAGGTCGCCATCGTCGGCCGCGTCGGTTCGGGCAAATCGACCATCGCGCGGCTGGTGCTCGGGCTTTACCTGCCAAGCGAAGGCCAGGTGCTGATCGATGGCGCCGATGTCCGCCAGCTTCACCCCGATGATCTGCGCCGCAACATCGGCTCGGTACTGCAGGACGTGACGCTGTTTTCGGGCTCGATCCGCGACAATATCAGCCTGGGTGACCCGGCGGTCGACGATGCCGAACTGCTGCGCCTCGCCAAGCTGAGCGGTACCCATGATTTCGTCGGCCAGATCGCCAATGGCTTCGACCTGAAACTTGCCGACCGCGGCGAAGGCCTGTCGGGCGGCCAGCGCCAGTCGATCGCCATCGCCCGCGCGCTCGCCAATCGCCCGCCGATCGTCATCCTCGACGAACCGACCAGCGCGATGGACAGCCAGTCCGAGAACGGCCTGGTGACGCGGCTGCAGGGCGAACTGGTTGATCGCACGCTGCTCGTGGTCACGCACCGCACGCCGATGCTGAAGCTCGTCGATCGCATCATCATCCTCAACGCCGGCAAGATCGCGGCGCAGGGGCCGCGTGACGATGTCTTGCGCTCGCTCGCCGTTGGGCAGAACTGATGGCCAACATCGTCGAAACGACGCTCGAAAGCGCCCCCGACCGGCTGCTCGAGCGCGATTTTGCCACCGTGCTGCTGTGGACCATCGTCGCGCTGACGCTGTCGCTGCTGCTCTGGGCCGGGCTGGCGACGGTCGACGAAGCCGTCCACGCCACCGGCCGGGTGATCCCGTCGAGCCGGTTGCAGGTGGTGTCCAACCTCGAAGGCGGCATCGTCCGCCAGATCCTCGTCAAGGCGGGGGACAAGGTCGACGCCGGCCAGCCGCTGCTGCGCCTCGATCCGACCGCGAGCACCGCCGAATTTGCCCGCAACGATGTCTCGGTCGATGCGCTGCTGGCCCGCGCCGCGCGGCTGTCGGCCGAAGCACGCGGGACCGCGCTGGTGTTCCCTGCGACGCTGGAGGCTGCCACCCCGGCGCTCGTCGCCAATGAACGCGCCCTGCACAGCGCCCAGTTGAGCAGCGCCGCCACCGAGCGCGACATCGCCGAAGCGCGGCTGGCACAGGCCGGACGCGCCGCCGCCGAGGCCGAATCCGAAGCCGGCGCCCGCCGCGAAGCGCTGGCGCAGGCGCAGCGCGAAGTCGCCATCCTGGCGCCGCTGGTCGAAAAGGGCGTCGAACCGGCGATGTCGCTGGTGCGGGCGCGATCGACCGAGCGCCAGGCCGCCAGCGCCCGCGATGCCGCCGAACAGGCGGTGCGCCGCGCGGCCTCGGCGCGCGCCGAGGCCGCCAGCGCGGTCAGGAGCGTCGATCAACGGTTCCGGGCGGCCGCCTCCGAAGCGCTCGCCACCACCCGCGCGCAGATTGCCGCCGAAACCAAGTCGTTGCCGGCGCTCGCCGACCGGATGCAGCGCACCGAGATCCGCTCGCCAGTGACAGGGCTGGTCAACCGCGTGCTGGTATCGACTCCCGGCGGCTCGGTCCGCCCCGGCGAACCGCTCGTCGAAGTCGTGCCCGCCGGCGATACGCTGGTCATCGAAGCCCAGGTCAAGCCGGCCGACATCGCCTTCCTGCGGCTCGGGCAAAAGGCGAGCGTCAAGATCAGCGCCTATGATTCGTCGGTTTATGGCGCGATTCCCGGCATCGTCGAACGCATCGCGCCCGATGCGGTGGTGGATGAACGCACCGGCGAATCGCACTTCACCATCCGGGTGCGGACCAACACCCGGGCGCTCATCGGCGATGGTGGCGTACGCCTGCCGATTGGCGCCGGGATGACCGCCGATGTCGATGTGCTGGGCCAGCGCCGCTCGGTGCTCGGCTATGTGCTGACGCCCGTAACGCGGCTGCGCGACACGGCGTTTCGCGAGAAATTATGATCGCGCCGGTACCGCGTCGGTTGCGGCATCACGATTTCGTGCAATTACGTGCGTGACTTGGCGGCAACGCCTGCCTAAGGTTATGTACGTATTGCCTTCCGGGGGGAAGGCGCAGGGGAGACAGCCCAATGTTCGGCTGTAGTGTTTCCAGCAGGTTTTCGGCGGAAGCTCGTCGGGTCCTGCTCGGGCTGGGGCTGTTGGCGGCCGCTGCGCCAGCGATCGCCCAGGCCCCGCCCGCCGTCAACGCAGGCCTGCCGACTCGCGAAGAAATCGATCCCAATCGCCGCCAGGCCGCGCCGCCGCCATCGCGGCTGAAGGTCGAAGGCGATATCGAACGCAGCAGCTGCGCACTCGCCGATCCGGCCTACGCCGATGTCCGCATCACGCTGACCAAGGCGACCTTCAACAATCTCGGGCCGGTCGATCCGGCAGTGCTGGCGCCGGCCTATGGCGAATATCTCGGCGTGGAGCGCCCCTTTGCCACGGTCTGCGACGTCCGCGATCGCGCGGCGACGATCCTGCGCCGGCTCGGCTATGTCGCCGCGGTCATGGTGCCGGTGCAGCGCATCGAAAATGGCGCCGTGCAGTTCGAAGTCATCTATGCGCGGTTGAGCGCGGTCCGGGTGCGCGGCGATGTCGGCCGCAACGAAGCGGCAATTGCCCGCTATCTGTCGCATCTCGAACTAGGCAAGCCCTTCAACCGCTTGGAGGCCGAACGCTATCTTCTGCTGGCGCGGGACCTTCCGGGGCTCGATGTCCGGCTCGCGTTGCGCCCGGCCGGCGCGGCGCCGGGGGACATGATCGGCGAAGTCAGCGTCCGCCGTATCCCGTTCGAAGTCGATGCCAGCATCCAGAACCTCGCGCCGCCCGAAACCGGGCGCTGGAGCGGCCAGTTGCGGGCACAGGCCTATGGCCTGACCGGACTGGGTGACCGCACCACGGTGTCGATCAGCAGCACCGCCGATTTCGCCGAACAACAGGTGCTGCAGATCGCCCATGACATGGCACTGGGCGGTAACGGCCTGCGCCTCGGCGGGCGCTTCACCTATGCCTGGACGCACCCGACGCTCGCCGCCGGGGTGCCCGAGGTGCGGGCGCGGACGCTCTATGCCAATGCCGAAGCCAGCTATCCGGTGGTGCGCCGGCAGTCGGGCAGCCTGTCGGCCGCGCTGGGCTTCGATTTCGTCAACCAGAATGTCCGCTTCGGCGCGCTGCCGCTCAGCGAAGACCGGTTGCGCGTCGCCTATCTGCGCCTCGATGCCGATACGATCGATACGCGCGGCGTCGGCCCCGATGGCACGACCGGCTGGCGGCTCAACGGCTCGCTGGAGATCCGCCAGGGGCTGAATGTGTTCGACGCCAGCGCCAATTGCCTTGCGGCCCCGCTGGTTTGCGCCGGCGCCGGTGTCGTGCCGCCCAGCCTGGTCGATGGCGACCCGACCGCAACGACCTTCCGTTTCACCGGGCAGGCTGAGCTGCGTCTGCTGCGCAGCATCACGTTCGTCTTCCAGCCGCGCGCCCAGATTGCCACTGCGTCGCTGTTTTCGTTCGAACAATATTCGGCCGGCAATTACACCGTCGGCCGCGGCTATGATCCCGGCACGCTGACCGGCGATGACGGCCTGGGGATGAGCAGCGAGATCCGCTACGATCGTCTTCCCCTGCTCGCCAAGGCGGAGCTTTCCGCCCAGCCCTATGCGTTTCTGGACCATAGCTGGGTATGGGATCGCAATCGCCTGGCCGGCAGCCAGCCACAGCAGCTGACCTCGGTCGGCGCCGGCGCGCGCGTTCTCTGGTCCGGACGCGCGCGTCTCGATCTTGCCATTGCCGTGCCGCTGCGCAGTGCGGCGCCGGTCAAACCGGGCGATGTGCGCTTCCTGATGACATTGTCGACGCGATTGCTGCCGTGGGAGGCCCGCTGATGCGCCGTGCCAAATGTTTTTCCGCCTCCGCGTCGCTGGGGGTATTGGCAACGCTGATCGCGACGCAACCGCTGCTCACCGCGCCGCTGCTCGCCCAGGCCTTCAACGGCACGCCCAACAACAGCTTTGGCAGTGTCACCTTCGATCGCACCACGCCGGGCACCGAAACGATCACGGTCAATTCGGCGCAGGCGACGATCAACTGGACGCCGACCGATACCAGCATCGGCGGCGGCACCATCGATTTCCTGTCGGCCGGCCATGTCGCCAATTTCGTCGCCGGCAGCGCCAGCACCTATACCGTGCTCAACCGCATCATCGCGGCGGACCCGACCCGGGCGATCGGCCTGCTCGGCAATGTCAACAGCGGCGCCGGCGGAGCGGTGTGGTTCTATGCCCCCGGCGGCATCCTGATCGGCAATTCGGCGCAGTTCAATGTCGGCAGCCTGTTGCTGACTGCCAATGATCTGGCGACCGATGGCAGCGGCGCCTTCCTGCAGAACGGCAATCGTTTCAGTGTCGCGGCGGCGACCAACAGCAGCGCGGCGATCGTCATCAACAATGGTGCGCAGCTCAATGCGCTCAACGCCGGCAGCTATGTCATTGCGGTGGCGCCGCGCGTCAACCACAGCGGCGCGATTCAGGTCAACGGCAGCGCGGCGCTGGTGGCGGCCGAAGCGGTCGATTTCACCATGAATGCCGGGCTGTTCGACATCACTGTCACCAGCGGCACCAACGAGATCAACGGGCCGCTGCTGGTGCAGGGTAGCGTCACCGGTCCGGCATCATCGGGGCCGACGGATTTCCACCGCATCTATCTGGTGTCGGTGCCCAAGAACGACGCGGTGGCGATGTTCATCGGCGGTCCCGACAGCAATCTGGGCTTCCAGGTTGCTGGCGCGCTTGATGTCGTTGGCAATGCCATCGTGCTGTCGGCCGGCCACAATGTCACAGCTGCGACCCGCCAGGATCCGTTTGTCCTTGCGCCGGTTAACGCGGCACAGGCGACCGCGTCGATCTTCGGCAGCAATGTGACGTCATCGTTCGCCACAAAATCATCCGGGCAGACGTCGATCTCAGCCAACAGTTCCAATCTGAATTTCGCCTCGGATCTGTTGGCGTTTGGCGGCACGCAAGGCGTTGTGGTCAGTGCCAATTCGGGGCGTCTCGACGTGGTCGGCAATGTCAGCCTGATCGGGTCGAACCTGTTTGATGCCGGTACCGGTACCAATCGGACCGGGAGCTTTGTCGGTCTCGGCGTTGGCGCGGCGGGCGCCGTCGCGATCGGCGGCAATCTGGTCGCGTCATCCGATGGCACCGGCGACAGTCTTGCCAGCGGGACGGGCAGTGCGGGTTCCGGCACCGGTGGCAATGTCATCGTCAATGCATCTCAGAGCACGGCGTCCTTGTCGGTCAACGGCAATGTGCTGATCACCGCCAACGGCAGCGGCGGCAGCGTGGCCACCGCCGGGGTCGCATCGGGCAACGGCACCGGCGGATTTGCCCAGTTATCGGCGCAGAACGGCGGCAGCGTGACCGTTGGCGGCAACACCGAAGTCGCGGTACAGGGCTTTGGTTCCGACAATGGCTTCACCGCCGCCGGCAATGGCCTGGGCGGCAACGGACAGATAAGTGCCGTCAACGGCGGTACGATCGACCTTGGTGGCGCACGCGTCGATACATCGGGTTTCGGCGGCGACAGCGGCGCCGGCAATGGCGGCACTGGCCGCGGCGGCGGTGCGAGCCTGCAGGCATCGACCGGCACGGTGAACCTTGGCGGCCAGGCGACGGTCAAGTCCGATGGCGTCGGCGGCAATACGCCGGCGGGCGACGGCGGGGCGGGCACCGGTGGTTCTGCATCGATTGGCAGCAGCGGCAGCAATGCCTTGCTGAGCAGTATCGATGGCGGCGGCTTCCGGATCACCGCCGATGGCATCGGTGGGTCCAATGCGCAAAGCGGCGGCGTTGGCGGTTTGGGGACCGGCGGCACCGCATTCTTCAGCGCATCCACGGGCCGGGC
Source organism: Polymorphobacter sp. (assembly GCA_044373875.1). Classification (GTDB taxonomy): domain Bacteria; phylum Pseudomonadota; class Alphaproteobacteria; order Sphingomonadales; family Sphingomonadaceae; genus Sandarakinorhabdus. The sequence continues at coordinate 10,573 of JBILPK010000003.1, read as the reverse complement.
CGAATTCCTGAATGGCAATGGCGCGGCGACCGTCCAGGCGCTCGGTGCCGGCGGTAACGCGGCCACCGGTGGCGCCGCGGTCGCCGGAAATGTTATTCTCCAGATCGGCACTGGCGGCCAGCTGGATTTGCAGGACACGGCCGGGATTATTCTCGACGCCTCCGCCACGGGTGGGAGCGGCTTCGGCAACAACGGCGGCGCGGCCAGCGGCGGCAATGCTTCGGTCAGCGTGTTTTCAGAAGGGCGTCTTGCGGTCGGTAGCCCGCTGCTCATCCGATCGAACAACAGTGGTGGCCTTGGTGCCAACAACGGCGGCGCGGCGACGAACGGCAGCAGCCGGATCAGCGTTGATGGCCTGAACAGCAGTCTTTCAACGACGGGCAGCGTCGATTTGCAGGCTCGGACCGCCGGCGGCAGCGCCGCGAGCGGAACCGGCGGTGCTGCATCCAACGGAAATGTGTCGATTTCGGCCTCAAATTCGGCGGTGATCGATTTTGGCGAAACGGTCACTGTCGATTCTTCGGCGATGGGTGGCGCCAGCAGCAGCGGGACCGGCGGCAACACCAGCGGCGGCTTCGCATCGCTGTCCGCCAATTCAGCCGGACGCGTGACCGTAGATGGCGCGGTGATCGTGCGATCCAACAACAGCGGTGGCGCTGGTGCGACCGGCGGCGGCGTGGCGACGGGCGGCGACAGCCGGATCGGCGCCGACGGGTTGAACAGCATATTTTCAACAACCGGCAGTGTTGAAGCGCAGGCCTTGGCCACCGGCGGCAACGCCAGTGGCGGGGCCGGCGGCGCGGCAAGCGGTAATTTCGTGGGTATCAGCGCCAGCAACAGCGGCGCGTTGACCATTGCTGGCAGTCTGACGGCTCGGACCGACAATGCCGGGGGACTCGGCACGACAAGCGGCGGCAATGCCACCGGCGGCTTGGTGTCCGTTTTCAAATCAGGCTCGGGCGGCCTGTTTCGGGTCGATGGCCTGGCGGCGTTCAGCGCCGCCGGCACCGGCGGCGCCGGCGCGGCGACGGGCGGCAACGGCACCGGCGGCAACGTCAATACCAATATCTCGGGTACCGGCAACCTGACCTATGCGGACAGCCTGAGCCTTGATGCGCGCGGCATCGGCGGCGCCGGCGGCAGCGGCGCCGGCGGCGCGGGCCAGGGTGGCTCGACGGTCGTCGATACCGCGATCGGCCTGTTGACACTCACAGGCCTGGTAACGGTCAGGTCCGATGGGATCGGCGGCGGATCCGCGGCGGCCAATGGCGGCAACGGCAGTGGTGGCAGTGCGCGGATCAGCACGTTCAACACCAGCGGCGGCCAGATCAACAGCACCGCCGGCGGCGGTTTCCTGATTACCGCCGACGGCCTTGGCGGCAGCAACGCCAACAACCTCGGCACCGGCGGCACCGGTACCGGCGGCTCGGCGACCATATTCGTTCCCACGGGTGCGATCAGTTTCCAGAACGGCAATGGCGCTGCCGCGCTGCAGGCGCTGGGCCGCGGCGGCGATGCCGCCACCGGTGGCGCAGCAGTCGCCGGTACGGCGCAGGTCACCGCCCGCACCACCAGCAATATCAGCATCACCGACTCAGCAGGGCTGACCATCAACGCCTCGGCACAGGGCGGTGAGGGCGCGACCGGCGCCGGCGGTGCAGCGAGCGGTGGCAATGTCCTGGCCCAGGCGTCGGGGGCGGCTACGCTAGCCATCACCGGGCCGGTGTTCGCCCAGATCGCCAATGTCGGCGGCGAAGGCGCGACGAGTGGCGGCAACGCCACCGCCGGGAGCGCGGTGCTCAACGCGAACGGCAGCGGCAGCAACGTGGCGATCGGCGGCACCAGCATCGCGCTGTCGGCAAATGCCACCGGCGGCAACGGCAACTCGCAAAATGGTACGGGCGGCGCCGCAACGGCCGGCCTTGCCCAGATCATTGCCAATAGCGGCTTCATCGTCGCGCCCGCAACCAGCGGCACCCTTTCGCTGGATGCGATAGCGAGCGGCGGCAATGGCGCCACGGGCGGCGCCGCCAATGGCGGCCGCGCCATGCTCCAGGCCTTTGCCAATGGCGCTATCACCGCCAGCCAGAATGTCTCGATCAATGCCGAAACCATCGGCGGCAACGGCAACATCGGCAATGGCGGCACCGCGACCGGCTTCCTGTCGGACCCGTCGGGGGCGGGCGCAATCCTGCAGATCGGCGCAACCGGCGGCCGCATCACGCTCAACGGTGCCGTACAACTGGCGGCCAGCGCCTTTGGCGGTGACAGTTTTGGTACCGGCAATGGCGCGGCGGCGACCGGTTCCGCCGTGTTCATCGGTGTCGGCGCCGGCACGCTGACGATCGGCAATGGCCTGCAGGCCTTTGCCGAGGCCGAAGGTGGCGCCGGCACCGTTGGCGGCGCCGCCACCGGTGGCTTCATCGATTTCAACGTGCTGCCCGACGCCAGCTCCGTCGGCAACCCGACGGCAAATGTCACCGGCAATGTGACGCTGAGCAGCGATGCCACCGGCGGCGATGGCCTGACCGGGGCCGGCGGCGCGGCGACTGCGCAGGGTATCTCGCTGACGGTGCGTGGCAACAGCAGCTTTACCGCGATCGGCATGCTGGGGTCGCTCGACATGTTTGCCAATGCCACGGGCGGCAATGGCGGCACCGGCGCGACCAATGCCACCGGCGGTGCCGGCGGCGCAGCGACATCGGGCTTCACCAACGCCAATGCCGGCGCGGTCAACGCGTCGCTGACCATCGGCAATGTCACCGCTTCGGCGGTCGCGCGCGGCGGCGATGGCGGCCGCGGTGGCACCGCATCGGCGACGACCGGCGGCAGTGGCGGCGCCGGTGGCACGGCGATTGCAGGCGGCACGACCGGCCTGGGCACGATCAGCGGCGGCGCGGGCGTGCCTCAGCCTGGCAGCACCAACGTGTCGGCCACCTTCGGCACGGTCACGGTCGATTCGTCGGCCTATGGTGGCGATGGCGGCATTGGTGGTTCCGGCCCGACATTGGGCAACGGCGGCCGCGGCGGCGATGCGACGGGCGGCGGCGCCGGTCTGCTGGCGCGGGGCAGTGTGGTAACTACCGGCGCCTTTACAGGGACGGCGCAGGCCTTTGGCGGCAATGGCGGCACCGGCTATGGCACGCCGACCGATGCCGGCGGCGGTAATGCCATCGGCGGCAGTGCCTTTATGCTGGTGACGCCGCAGTTCAACACCGGCAATGCCGCGACGGTGACGGTTGCCAGCGTCAATGGCAATGCCTCGGCCTTTGGCGGCAACAGCGCCTTCCAGACCGGCAATGCCACGGGCGGCGACGCCAATATCGAAGTGTTGCAGCAGGGTCCGACCGCGCCACAAGGCCAGGTGACCGGCAACGTCACCATCGCCGGCACGGTCAATTTGGTCGCCAACGCCAGCAGCGGATCGCAGATCAACAATACGGGCACGATCGGCGTGGCGACCGGCGGTATCGCCCGGTTGACCGAAATCGGCGGCACCAACGGCAATGCCACCTCGGGATCGATCACCATCAATGACAGCGTCGGCCTGACGGCGCGGGCCTTTGGCGCTTTCTCGGTTGCCGGGGTTGCCGGCGCCGCGATTGGCGGCACGGCCAAGGTCGAGATCGATGCCGGCACGATCATGCTGGGCAGCAACATCAATCTGCTGGCCGACGCTTTTGGCGGCGGCAGCAGCGGCCTCGGCTCGACCGGCGGCCCGGCCACTGGCGGCACCGCCTCGATCACCAGCACCGGGACACGCGGCGGCGCCATCACCATTGCCGGCGATGCCAGTCTTGTCGCACAGGCCTCTACCGGCTCCGGTGCTGTCGGCGGTGCCGCGACAGGTGGCACGGCTCGTGTCGCGCTGACCAACGGCGCCACGCTTGCCATCAACGGCGCGCTGTTCATGAACAGCACGGCCTTTGCCGGCGTCGCCTTCGATGCCGGCGCGGGCGGCATCGCCCAGGGTGGCAGCAGCCTGATCACCGTCGATGGCAGTGGCGCCGATCTTGATATCGGTGACATCCTCACGCTCAACGCCGCCGCCTATGGTGGCAATGCGACCGGCACCGGCAATGGCGGCAATGGCACCGGCGGCACCGCGTCGATCCGCACCACCGCCGGCGGAAGCGTTACCCAGGCGGCACCCGATTCGCCGGTCACGCTCGATGCGTCCGGGTTCAGTGGCACGTCTGCGACCGCCAGTGGCGGCAGCGGCACCGGCGGCACCGCCGAGATCATCGCTACCGCCAGCACGATCGGCCTTGCCGGTACGACATCGCTTGCCAGCGAAGGCATCGGAGCGTCGGGCAATGCAGGCAGTCCCGGCGGGTTCGGCCGCGGTGGCGCCATCACCTTGTCGGCGCTGCAGGCCGGCGCGTCGCTTGGCATCGACGATAAGCTGACGCTCAATGCGCGCGGCACCGGCGGCAACGGCGATGCAAGCCTGGGCGCTGGCGGCGCCGGTTTCGGCGGCACGGTAACTGTCACCGCCGATGTCGGCAGCCTGGCCCTGGCGGGTTTCGACCTGTTCCTGACCGGTTCGGGCGGCACCGCGGCGGCGGGCGGCAATGGCACCGGCGGCACCCTGACGGTTTTGGTGGCCAATGCCGGAACGCTGGCCGGGCTGGGGACCATGGGGTCGATCAACGCCGATGGCCTTGGCGGCATCGGCCTGGCCGGCAATGGCGGCGCCGGCCAGGGCGGCAGCATCAACGTGACTGCCGGCGCCGGCTCGACGCTTGAAATCGCCGGCGATCTGTCGGCAACCGGCACGGCCGGCGATGCCCCCGTCAGCGGTACTGGCGGCACCGGTACCGGCGGCACGGTGCGCGTGGCGGCGGATGGCGCCGGCGCGGTGCTGAATGCGCCGGCCTTGCAGATCTTTGCCGAAGGTTATGGCGGCACCGCGAACGACAGCGTCGGCATCGGCGGCGCCGGCAACGGCGGCGAAGCCAGCATCTTTGCGCGCAATGGCGGGCTCGTTGCCGCCACCCCCGGCGATTTCGGCAGCTACCTCACCGCTTCGGGCTATGGCGGCGATGGCGCCACCGGCGGCGCCGCGACGGCAACGCTGGCGCAGGTCTATGTCGCCGATGCGGGCAGCCGCGTCACCTTCGATGAAGACCTGACCATCGAGGCGCGCGCCATTGGCGGCGATGCCACCATCGGCGCGGGCGGCAGCGCGGCGAGCAATACCGCCAAGTTGCAGATTCTCGGCGGCGGATCGATCGTTATCGGTCGCGACGTCGAGATCAACAGCAATGCCACCGGCGGCGATTCGGTCGATGGTGCCGCCGGCACCGCAACGGCGCAGTTCGGTTTCGTCGGTGTGAGCGGCGGCAGCGGCAGCATTGCGGTCACGCGCAATGCCATTGTGCAGAGCAACGCCGAAGGTGGCGATGCCAGCGGCGTCGGCAGCGGCGGCAATGCCGGTTCCGGCGCGGCGTCGATCCGCGCCGGCAGCGCCGGCAGCAGCATCGCCATCACCGGCAACGCCACGGTCATCGCGACCGGCGACGGCGGCGAAGCCGGCTCGGCAAGCGCCACCGGTGCCAGCGGCACCAGCACATCGGCAGCGATCATTGCCGCTGACGGCGCGGTAACCATCGGCGGCAACGCGATCATCGACGCCAATGGCTTTGGCGGCAGTGCGGCGGCGGGCGGCCTTGGCCGGGCCGGCAACAGTCTTGCACTGGCCACCGGCGCCGGCAGCCTGGCGATCGCCGGCACGACAACGCTGGCCGCCAGCGGTTTCGGCGCGGCGGGCATCAGCGGCCGCGGCGGCGATGGCAGCGGCGGCATCGCCGAAGCCGGCATCGAAAACGGCTCGCCGATGGCCAGCGCCAGCTTCGGTGCGATTTTCGCCAACGCCGATGGCGATGGCGGCCATGGTGGCACCGGCGCTGCGGGCCAGGCCGGCGGCGCCGGGGGCGATGGTCTTGCCGGCACCCTGCTGGTCGGTTCGAGTTCGAGCAACGGCACGATGACGACCGGTGCGTTGATCGTGTTCGCGCGGGGGGTCGGTGGTGATGGCGGAGCCGGCGGCGCCGGTGCGGGCGCGGGTGGCGCCGGGGGTGCCGGTGGGCGCGGCATCGGCACGATCGAAGGCGGCGTCGGATCCGACAGCCGCACGCCCGGCATGGGCGCCGGTATTTTCACCTTCGGCGCGGTCGATTTCGATGGCTCGGGCCGCGGCGGCGAAGGCGGCATCGGCGGCCAGGGCCAGGCCGGGCAGGGCAATGGCGGCGCCGGCGGCATCGGCAGCGGCGGCACGCCTGACTTCGGCGCCGGCGGCGGCGATGTGACGATGGGCACCCTGACGGTGCTTGCCACGGGTTCGGGCGGCAATGGCGGCGCGGGCGCCGTGGCGGGCATCGGCGGCGCCGGCACCGGCGGTACCGTCGGCACCGGGGCGAGCCCCAATCTCAATGGCGGCGCGGCCAGCCGCTTCTTCGGGCAGGGCGCGACGGTCGATGTTTCAGGCCGCGGCGGCATGGGCAGCATCGGCGGCACCGGCAGCGGCGGTTTCAGCCGCAATGGCGCGGCGGCAGCCCAGGCGACCTATACCGGCAATCTGTCGGTCACCGCCGAAGGCACCGGCGGCAGCGGCGCTGTCGGCGGCAACGGGGTGGGCGGCACGGCGCAATTGGGCGCCGATCTTGCCGGCACCACCAGTGTGACCGGCATGGTCGATCTCGCGGCGCGCGGCGATGGCGGTTCGGCGACGATCGGCGCTGCCGGTAGCGCCATCGGCGGCACGGCACAGATCCGGTCGCTGGCTGGCGCCACTGCCATGGTGGGCGGCGCTGTCACCTTGGCCGCCGTGGCACTTGGCGGCACGAGCAGCAGCGGCGCCGGTGGCGCCGCCACCGGCGGCACGGCGCTGATCGCCGTGTCAGGATCAAGCCTGGTCTTGTCAAGCACGGCCATTGTGTCGGGCGCGGCCTTTGCCGGTGGCGGCATCACCAGCGGTGGCGCCGCCACCGGTGGCAGCGCGCGCATGACCCTGGCGGGCGGCAGCCTGTCGACAACGGGCGCCGCCACGCTCGATACCAACGCTTCGGCCGGCTTTGGCGCCGTGGGCGGCGCCGCGACCGGCGGCAGCACCGAGATTCTGGTCACCGGCGGCACCCTGACGCAAACCGGCGCTGCCATCCTGAGCAGTACCGCGATTGCCGGCAGCAGCAGCGCCGGCACGGGGGGCACCGCCACCGGCGGCACCGCGCGGCTTTTCCTCGATGGCGGCCTGGCGACGCTGGGTTCGGCGTTCAACGCCTTCACCACCGCCACCGGTGCGGCGGGCAGCACGGGGTTCGCCGGCGGTGCGGGCATCGGCGGCCTCGCCGAACTCGCCACGGGTGCCGGCGGCGGCGCGATCACGATTGCCGGCAACGCGACCCTGTCGAGCGATGGCACCGGCGCGACCGCGACCGACGCCGCGGCCGGCACCGGCAGCGGCGGCACGGCGCGCATCGGCGCCCAGGCTGGGACGATCGGCATCACCCTGGCAGCCACCGCACGTGCGGTCGGTACCGGCGGCGCGGCGAGCGGCAGCGGCACCGGCGGCGCCGGGGTTGGCGGGACGCTTGCCGTCACCACCAGCGGCACCGGCAGCGGCCTGACGATCGGTCAGCAACTTGTCATGCGCAACAACGCCACCGGTGGAACGGCCGATGCCACCAGCGGCATCGGCGGGGCTGCCAACGGCGGCAGTGCGGAACTGACCGCCAGCACCGGCTCGATCAGCTATGCCTCACTTCTCTACACCGGCACCGGTATCGGCGGCGGCGGTGGCACGGGCGGCAACGGAACGGGCGCGAGCCTGGCGATCAACCTGGCCAATGGCGCCGGGCTCAGCGGCACGCTGCCGACGTTTGATCTCGCCGGCACCGGCGGCAACGGCGGCAATGGCTCGGGCGGCGCCGGACAGGGCGGCAGCCTGACCCTGGCGGTCGGAGCGGGTTCGACACTCAATCAGACGATTCTCGCCAGCGCCAATGGCACTGGTGGCATCGCAACCGGCACCGGCACGGGCGGCGCCGGTACGGGCGGCAACATCAACCTGACGATATCGGGCACCGGCGCGGTGCTGGCCAGCGCCGGCCTTGGGCTTACCGCCAATGGTTCGGGCGGCAGCAATGCCGCAGCGGGCGGTACCGGCGGCAATGCGACCGGCGGCCAGCTCCGCACCGTTGTCAGCAATGGCGGCCGGCTCAACCTCAATGGCACGACGTCTTTCACGGCGAACGGGACGGCGGGCGCCGGCACGCTGCTCGCCGGCACGGCGGCGGGAGGCCTGGCGTCGCTGAAGGCGCTGTCGGGCGGCACCATTGTCCAGACCAGCGGCACCCTCAATCTCACCGCTACGGCGGTGGGCGGGCCGGTTGCCGACGGCGATGCCGTTGGCGGCACCGCCGAACTGATCGTCGATGCGGCGACAGTCAACCTTGTCGGCAATATCAGTGCCACGAGCACCGCCACCGGCGGTACAGCGAGCGCCGGGGCGGCGGGTGACGCGACCGGCGGCACGTCGCAGATCCTGGTCAGCAATGCTGCGACCCTGGCCACCACCCAAGGTGCGTTCGTGCAGAATCTGGGCATCGGCGGGGTCGGTTCGGGCACCGCGAGCAGCGGTACCGGCACGGGTGGCAGCGCACTGGTGCGGGTCACCGGCGGATCGACCTTCTCCATGAACGATGTGACGGTGCAGGCGTCGGGCAGCGGTTCGAACGGCATCGGCACCATTGGTACGGCGACCGGCGGGCTGGCCGAGCTCAGCGCCGATGGCGCGGGTTCAGTGGTCAGCATCGTCAATTCGCTGCGCGTCAGCACGGAATCGAACAGCGCCAACGTGACCGCGGCAACCGGCGGCATCGCCATCGGCGGCACCACCTTGCTCGAGGCGAGCAACGGCGCCCGCATCACGACGACGAACAACGTCAACACCAACATCATCGCCAACGGCCGCGCCGGACGCGGCACCAGCGGTGCAGCGGGCATCGGCGGCACCGGGTCGATCATCGCCGATGGCGGCACCATCGCCTTGGGCGGCGGGCTGATCTTCGACAGCACCGGCACCGGCAGCCAAGGCCTGTCCGGCCCCGGTGGCAATGGTACGGGCGGCGTGATCACGCTGAACGTGCTGGGCAGCACCGGCGCCTTCAGCCTCGGCAGCACCGCCTTCATCCTCAGTAACGGCACGGGCGGTCTTGGCGCCACCACCGGTGGCAGCGGCATCGGCACAGCGGTGAACGTGCTGGTTGATGGCGGCAGCGTATCGGCGCCGAACGCCGGCATCGTGTTAGCGGCGAGCGGCATGGGCGGCACCGGCGGCTCCGGTAACGGTAACGCCGGTGATGGTGGCGCCGGTCAGAGCGGTATCATCAATTTCGCGGCGCGCAACGGTGCCATGCTCAATGTCGGCAGCATCAATACCAATACCATTGCCAACAGCGGGGCCGGCGCCAGCGGCGCCGCCGGCGTCGCCAATGGCGGGGCGCAGACCCTTGCCTTTGAATCGGGTGCAACATTCACCGGCGCCCTGTCGTTGAACGCCAATGCCACCAGCAATGGTACCGGTGCGACCACCGTCGGCGGCGCTGCCACCGGCGGTGCGATCGCGCTGACGTTCACCGGCGCCGGCACGACCGCAACCCTACCTTTGGACTTTTCGGCAACGTCGACGGCTGTCGGTGGTGCAGCGAGCACCGTCAACGGAATCGGCGGCGCTGCCACGGGCGGCAATGTCCAGGTCGCGGTTCGCGACGGCGCGGTCTTCACCCAGGCAAATGCATTCCCGACGCTTTCGATTTCGGCTGGTGCCACCGGCGGCACCGCCGCCATCGGCGGCGCCGCAACAGGCGGCAGGGCCGATCTGCGCGTTGCGGGCGGCACGGTGGCGGTTGCCGGTGAGGGCTTGCTCAATGCCCAGGCAACGGGCGGCGCAGCCAGCAACGGCGCCGGCGGCGCGGCCAGCGGCGGCAGCAGCAATGTCGTCATCGACGGCGTGACCGGCACCAGCAGCCTGACGATCGGCAATGTGGCCCAGGGCGTCGGCGGCTTTGGCGGGGCCGGCGGCAATGGTGGCAATGGTGGCTTCGGCCTTGGCGGCAATGCCGTGATCGGATCGACGAGCAGCGCCGGTACGGTGCTGGCTCGTGGGATCGAACAGGATGTGCGCGGCACAGGCGGTGCCGGCGGCAGCGGCGCTACCGGCGGCAATGGTGGTGCCGGGACGGGTGGTTTCGCCCGGGTCGGCGGCGGCACTGTTGCCAGCACGCAGACGGGCAGCTTCGGCTTTGGCCGACTCGATATCACGGCAATCGGTGCCGCCGGCGCTGGCGGCACCGGGCAAAGCGGCAGTGGCGGCACCGGCGGCGCGGCCACCGGCGGGACGATCAGCATCGGCGCCAGCGGCGGGACGATAACGTTGAGCAACGTGATGCTGTTGTCGGCAGAGGGCGTTGGCGGTGACGGCGGCAGCGGGACGACGAACGGCACGGGCGGCAATGCCAGCGGCGGGTCGGTGCTGGTCGGGGTCAACCCGCATTCGAACGGGCGCAGCACG
>JBILPK010000164.1:0-7450 GCA_044373875.1 Polymorphobacter sp. | reverse complement strand
ACGTCGTTGAGGATGCGGCCATCGTCGTGCAGCAGGCCATCGTGGCCATGGCTGGTATAGGGATCGAGCGCGACATCGGTGAGCACACCGAGTTCGGGCGCCGCGTCCTTCAGCGCGCGGATCGCCTGGCAGACGAGATTGTCGGGGTTGAGCGCTTCCTCGCCGCCTTCGGTGCGCAAATGCGGCTGGGTGTTGGGGAACAGCGCGACGCACGGGATGCCGAGCGCCACCGCATCGCGCGCCGCCTGTGCCAGCCGGTCGACCGACAGGCGGTTGACGCCGGGCAGGGTGCGCACCGGATCGACGACGTCGGTGCCTTCGGTGACGAAGATCGGCCAGATCAGGTCGGCCGGAGTCAGGGTGTTTTCGGCGTGCAGCCGGCGGCTCCACGGTGCGGAACGGGTACGGCGCAGCCGCGTGGCGGGAAAGGATGCTGTCATGGCCATGGGATAGCGGCTTGGCGCGGACGTGTCAGCCGCGAACTTTTTGGCGCGAGCCGTCAGGCGATCGGGACGCCGCCGAGGCTGGCGGACAGCGCGGCGGCGATGCGGCGGCGCGCTTCGGCGCTGATCATCTTGCGGTGCGGGTGGTTGCCAGGGTCGAAAGCGTCGAGAAAGTGCACCGTCACGTCGAACGTGCCGGGCCGGCTGAGCACCCGCCAGGCGTTTTCCGGGGCGGTCTCCTCGCCGATCCAGGCGAGGCTTTTGCCGGCTTCGTCGAAATCGAGCAGCACCGGCTGGATGAAGAGCGCACGCGGTGGCGGGAACAGCACGGCAAACAGCGGCGCCTTGAACGGCAACAGGCTGCGGCCGTCGGTGGTGGTGCCTTCGGGGAAGATCGCCACCGGCTGGTGTTCGGCAAGCGCGGCGCGCAGTTCGTCGACTTGGGTCGCGACCGTCAGGCGTTCGGTGCGCGACACGAAGACGGTGTGGTTGAGCCGCGCGAGCCAGCCGATGATCGGCCAGTCGCGGATCTTGTCTTGGCTGACGAACGCCGTGCCGGTCACGCCGCCGAGGATGCAGATGTCGATCCACGACAGATGGTTGGCGACATAGAAGACATCGTGGCGGCGCGGTGAGCCGACCGTCGATACGCGCACGCCGCTGGCCCGCGCTGCTGCATGAAGGAAGCGTTGCGGCCAGGGCGATGGCCGGCCGAGCGTGCGCCACAGCCCGTGCAGCGGCACGCACCAGGCGATTGCTGCCAGCAGCCACGCGACGCGGGAGGCCAGCCGCGCCGCGCCGGCGGGATCGCGGGCAAAGGTCTTGAGCACGGCGCGGGTGCGGGCAAAGGCCGGCGCGGCGGCGCCGTGGGCGGTGAGCATGCGCCGAAACTAGCGGCCTGCCGCCCAGCCGGCAACATCGGCTGCGATGCGGTTTGCGGCGCGATCGAGCGCTGCGGCGATTGCGGCGGGGCGCTGGTCGGCGGCGGGTTCGATCGTCTCGAAGCGGCGCAGCAGCAGCGCGCCGGGCGTTCGCGGATCGGCGAGCTGCGCATCATAGCGGACCCGCACCACGGGTTGCAGGACATCGCGCACATCAAGCCCGAAATCGCGCAGCGTGCCGGTCAACCGCCGCGCCGGCGCGAGGTTCGACTGGCGGACATCGATGACAGGGATGCCATTGGCCGCCAGCGTATCGGCGAGCAGCCGCTGGAATTGCCGGTTGGGCTGTTCGGCCCAGGTCGCGCCGACGAGATAGGAGACTTCGCTGGCACTGGTGGTAACCGGGATGCGCAGGGTTTGCAGCGTCGCTGTCACGCCGGGCAGGTCGACCCCGATGCTGTCCCCCTGCTTTGCCGGGCCGGCATAGACGCGCGGGGCGGCGGTGGCGGTGATGGTCAGCAGCGATTGCGGCACAGGGGCGTTGCCGCCGATCTGCACCAGCGGGCCACAGCCGGCGAGCAAAGCCAGCGCCGCCAGCCCGGACGTGCGCAGAAAAGCGGTCATTTCGCGGTCTCCGGCTTTTTCGGATCATAATCGGGGAGCGGCCGCCCGCCGAGCAGCGCGCCCGCCGGGTCTTCATCGAGCTTGGCAGCGACGGCGCCGAGGCTGCCGGTCAGTTCACGCAGGTCGCGCACGAGGCGATTGGCTTCGGGCAGGGTTTCGGTGCTCAGCGTTTCGAGCCCCGGCCGGGCGGCGATGGTCAGGTCGTCGATGCGCTTCAGCGTGGCTTCGGCGGTCCTGATTGCGCTGCGCAGGTCGGTCGCCAGCGGCTTGCCATCGCTGTTGAGCAGCGCATCGGCAGTGCCGGCGAGGGCATCGACGCGTTTCAGCGTCGCCGTCGCGGCGACCAACGTGTTGCGCGCCTCGGTGATCGTCTGGGCGATTTCGGGGGCGCGGTCGGCGAGCGCCCCGGTGGCGCGGTCGGTGTTGCGCAAGATGCCGGCGATCGAGTTGCGGTTTTCGGGGTTGAGCACCTCGGCGAGCCGCTCGGTCAGTTTTGAGATATTGTTGAGCAGTTCGGGGGCATTGGCGAGCAGTGCGCCGAAACCGCCGACCCGCGACGGGATAACGGGCACGCCATAGGGGCCTTTCTCGACGATCGGATCGCCGCCCTGCATGGCGCCCGACAGCGAGATCTGGCTGACGCCGGTGAAACCGACGCCTTCGACGACGGCGGTGGTGCCTTTCAGCACCGGCACGTCTTCGGCGATGGTGATGCGCACCCGCACGAATTGCGGAGTTTCGGGCAGCAGCTTGATCTCCTCTATCTTGCCGACCGGGACGCCGTTGAAGGCCACCGGGCTGCCGACGGCGAGGCCGTTGATCGATTGCTTGAAGAAGATGTCGAAATGCTGGTTGTCCGACCCCGAAAAGCGCGACAGCCAGATGACCCCGGCGAACATGGCGATGACCAGCGCGACGACGACGGCGCCGACGATGGCATAGTTGCTGCGCGTTTCCATCAGGCGGCTTTCATCGGCTTGGGGGCACCCGAATGGGCAGCGCGGCCGCGAGGCCCGGCGAAATATTCATGGACCCAGGGGTGATCGAACGACAGCAACTCGGCAATCGTTCCCACCGCCAGCACCTTTTTGTCAGCGATCACCGCCACCCGGTCGCAGATCGCGTGCAGCGTGTCGAGATCATGGGTGATGAGGAACACGGTCAGCCCGAGCGTTTCCTTGAGCACCTTGATGAGCTCGTCGAAGGCCGCCGCCGAGATCGGATCGAGCCCCGAGGTGGGTTCGTCGAGGAACAGCAGCTGCGGATCCAGCGACAGCGCGCGGGCCAGCCCGGCGCGTTTCTTCATGCCGCCCGACAGTTCCGACGGATATTTCGGCCCGGCTTCGGCCGGCAGGCCGACCATGGCGACCTTGTAGCCGGCGAGTTCGGCCATCAAGGCTTCGGGCAGATCGAGAAATTCGCGCATCGGCACCTGGATGTTCTCGGCAACCGTGAGCGAGGAGAACAGCGCGCTTTCCTGGAACAGCACGCCCCAGCGGCGGCGCAGGTCCTTGGCTTCGGCCGTCGTGCCGGCGCGCGCGTCCTGGCCGAAGATGGTGATTTCGCCCTCGGCGGGGGCCTGCAGGCCGATGATGGCACGCATCAACACCGATTTGCCGGTGCCCGAGCCTCCGACGATGCCGATGATCTCGCCGCGCCGCACATCGAGATCGAGGCCATCATGGATGACCTGGTCGCCGAAGCGATTGACCAGCCCGCGCACTCGGATGACGACATCCGCATCATCGGGGAGGGTGGGGGACAGGTCGGCCATCAATTATAGCCCAGTGCCGAAAAGAACACGGCGAAAAAGGCATCGAGGACGATGACGACGAAGATCGATTCAACGACCGCGCGGGTGGTGCGCGTGCCCACCGATTCGGCGTTGCCGGACACCTGCATGCCCTGGAAACAGCCCATCATGGCGATGATGATGCCGAAAACCGGTGCCTTGATGAGGCCGATGACCATGTCGGACAGTGGCGTCACCTCCTGCAGGCGCTGGACAAAGGTGATCGGCGGAATATCGAGCGACAGCCAGCAGAACAGCCCGCCGCCGATCACCGCCATGACGGCGCCGAAGAAGCCGAGCAGCAGCAGCATCAGCGCCATGGCGAGGACGCGCGGCACCACCAGCACCTCGATCGGCGACATGCCGATGGTGGCCAGCGCATCGATTTCCTGGTTGAGCTTCATCGAGCCGATCTGCGCCGCAAAGGCCGAGGCCGAGCGCCCGGCGACCATGATCGCGGTGAGCAGGATGCCGAGTTCGCGCATCACCGAGCGACCGATGAGGTTGACGACGAAGACTTCGCCGCCAAAGGCGCGCAGCTGCACCGCGCCTTGTTGCGCGACGACGATTCCGACGAGGAAGAGCAGCAGCCCGACGATGCCGAGCGCATTGACGCCGATGTTTTCGCACTGGTGGATGACGGCGTTCCAGCGCAGCGGCCGGCGCCCGGCGAGGGTCTGCATCAGCACCACCATGGTGTGGCCGAGAAAGGCGAGGAAGCTGCCGATGTTGTCGGTCATTGCGACGACGGCGCCGCCGATGCGGGCCAGCCGGGCGGTGACAGGATTGCCTTTCGGCGGCCGCATCGCCACGGCGATGTCGTTCGAGGCGACTTCGGCGATCAGTCGCAGGGCGTCTTGCGAGGCATTTTCGACCGCTGCGGGCACGCCGGCTTCGGTCCAGGTCGCGATAAGGCGGTGGATGACCCAGGCGCCGGCGGTATCGATGCGCTCGATTCCACCAAGATCGATCGCCAGCGCCGAGCCCGATGGCGCGATGGCACGCAACGGTTCGACGACATCGGCGATATGGGCGATGGTCAGCCGGCCGCTGACAGCCAGCCGCTGCGCCGTGCCCGGTCCGCTGACCTGTTCGAAGCTGGCTGCACCCATCATGCCTTGGTGGGGCAGGATGCGCGCGGGGGCAAGAGGGGATGGCGTTTGCCGGGGCGCGATGGCCGGCCTAGGGTGAAACCAGGAGGCATCATGCGGACAAATTGGGGTTTCATGGCGGCGCTGCTCCTGTCGGGCTGTGTAACGCCGATGGCGCTCGATGGGTTCGATCATGCCGGCCTGGTGCTGCGTCCCGAGCAGTTTTTTGCCGGCAAGACCCATGGTTGGGGAGTGTTGCAGACCCGCGGCGGGCGGCCGTCCCGCCAGTTCGAAGTGTCCGGCGAGGGTGAAACCGATGCGCAGGGGCGTTTTCACCTGCGCCAGACCGTCCGCTGGAACGACGGCAGCCGCACGGCGCGCGAATGGGTGATGACGCGCGAAGGTGCCAGTGGCTATCGTGCCACTCTGACCGATGCCAAAGGGCCGGTGACGGCGGCTGTGCGTGGCAATGTCTTTCACCTGCGCTACCGGCTCGCCGATCCGGCGGTGGTGATGGAGCAGTATCTATACCTCCAGGCCGATGGCGTGACGGTGCTCAACACCGGCACGGTGACCGCGATGGGGGTGCCGGTGGCGCATCTTTCGGAACGGATCGTGCGGATCGTGCCGGCACAGCCATGACGATCAGCATCTATGACATGGACCGCACCATCACGCGCGGCGGCAGCTGGGTGCCGTGGCTGCTGTTCTGGCTGCGCCGCGAGGCGCCGTGGCGGGTAGTGATGCTGCCGCTGCTCGGGCTGGCGATGGCGGGATATGCGCTGAAATTGCTCGATCGCGGGCAGTTGAAAGCGCTGGGTCACCTTTTGCTGATGGGCCGGCGGGTGGCGCGGGCGCGGGTGGCGGCGGCGGCGTCGGCCTATGCCGACCAGGTAATGGCAAACGGTGTGTTCCCGGCGGCGCTGGCGGCGATCGCGGCCGATCGGTCGGCGGGGGCTACGCTGGTGCTGGCGACGGCATCGAACGCCTATTATGTCGATGTCCTGGCCCATCGACTCGGCTTCGATGTGGTCATCGCGACGCCGTCAGGCTGGCATGGCGATATGCTGTCGTGGCGGTTGGGTGGCGCCAATTGCTATGGAATCGCCAAGGATGCGCGGGTCGCGGGCTGGCTGGCGCAGGCCGGCGGCGGGGCGTTTGCCTTCACGTCGGACCATGAATCGGATTTGCCGGTGTTCGAACGCGCGCTGGCCAGTGGGGGCACGGTGCGGGTCGCCAACCCGTCACCGCGCCTGCGGGCGATCGCTTCGCAGCGTGGTTGGCCGGTGGTCGATTGGGGCGTGGTGCACACATCGCTGTGGGAACGCGCCTGAAACGAAAACGGGCGGGGCCTTGCGACCCCGCCCGCATTTTCGCGTCGCCGGCCGTTATCAGGCGGTGGCGACAGCCTTGCGCTGGCGACGCATGACGGCGCCGGTGAGGCCGAAACCGGCGATCAGCATTGCCCAGGTACCGGGTTCTGGAACCATGGCGCTGCGGATGAACGACGTGTGGATATAGGTCGGCACAAAGCCGTTATATTCACCGAAACTGCTCTGCAGGCCGGCCAGCGCATCACCGAAACCGGCACCGAAACTGAGGCCATACGACGTCACCGACGATACCTTGCCCTTCAGGAATTCCGGGCCGCCCGAATCGCCGCCCGCCGAGCTGGCTTCGCGCGGACCGCGGCCAAGGTCACAGAACTGGCCCGGATCGCCACCAAAGGCACCGCCGAGAAGGCACGAGGCATCATTGTCGATCAGACCACTGTCGAAGTCGGCGATAATCGAATGTTCGAGATCGGCGAACCCGAAGAAATTTTCACCATTGACGTCGCGATCTGTGAAAAATCCGCCGAAGGCAGTGTCACCCAGCGTGAAGTCATAACGATTGTCGCCTTCTCGCATGCGGCCGGTGCCGAATGTCACCCCGGTCGCTCCGCCGGAACCACGACCACCGACACCGGCAATCGTGTAATCCTGGCCGACGATGCCGCCGACGACGTTGATGCCATAGCCCTGGGCAAAGGCCGGGGCCTCGACCGACAGGCGCAGCACGGCGATGTCGTTCTGGTCGATCACCTCGCCGGTGTAATCAGGGTGCACGAAGATCTGGCTGATCGGCACGGCGGTGCCGGAGGTGGTGATGACAGCATCACCGTTTGGGCCGCCGTAAAAATACGCCGTCGTCGTCAGCGGCCCGGCAGTCCCGGCACCGCCGCTGACGCAATGGCCGGCGGTCAGGATCGACATGCGGTCCGACATCAGGCTGCCCGAGCAGATGAAACGTTGAGCCATGCCATCCGCATCAAGACCATAATCCATGATCAGCGCGACGACACCGTTGCGCAGCGGGCGCACCGGCTGATAGATCGGATCGCCGCCGCCGGCGGGGATGGTGCCTGTCGACGTGGTGCCGACGATCTTGCTTTCGGCCTTCCAGGTGATGCCGTTCGACGAGCCCGAGATCGACCGGTCGGTCGATTTTGCCGGCAGGCTGGTGAATTCAGCCTCGAGCCCGGTGGGGGCCGCAAGCGCCATGGCCGGCATCATCAACGCCGCCGTCGCCATCAGCCCGAACAATTTCTTCATGTTTTGTTAAGCCCCTCGTGAACGC
>JBILPK010000094.1:0-13048 GCA_044373875.1 Polymorphobacter sp. | reverse complement strand
AGGCATTTCTACCATAAACATTGTTAAACTGCGGTCGTTTTGGTCGGCAAGCATTAATTGTGACTGTCTTGAAATATTTCTCCGGTGCGGCATTTGGCGCGCATTAAAAAGCCTGTGTCGCGCCGGGCGACACAGGCTTTGAAAAGTCAGCGCCGATCAGGCGGCGAGTTTGCGCAGTACATAGGGCAGGATGCCGCCGGCGTAGAAATACTCCAGCTCCTGTTCGGTATCGATGCGGCACAGGGTTTCGAAGCTGCCGGTGCTGCCATCGGCGCGGGTGAAATTGACCGTCACCATCTGGCGCGGCTTGAGCGTGGCGACACCGGTGATGTCGAAGACTTCGGTGCCATCGAGGCCCGCGGTCTTGCGGTCCGAGCCTGCGGCGAACTGCAGCGGCAGCACGCCCATGCCGACAAGGTTCGAACGGTGGATACGCTCGAAGCTTTCGGCGATGACCGCGCGGACGCCGAGGAGGGTGGTGCCCTTCGCCGCCCAGTCGCGCGAGCTGCCGGTGCCATATTCCTTGCCGGCGACGACGATCAGCGGTGTGCCTTCGGCTTTGTACTGTTCGGCGGCATCGAAGATCGCCAACTGTTCGCCGGTGGGGATGTGCTTCGTCACGCCGCCTTCGACGCCCGGCACCATTTCGTTGCGGATGCGGATGTTGGCGAAGGTGCCGCGCATCATCACTTCATGGTTGCCGCGGCGGGCGCCATAGGAGTTGAACTCGGCGCGCGCCACCTGGCGTTCCGACAGGTAGCGCCCGGCGGGGGAGACTTCCTTGATCGAACCGGCCGGCGAGATGTGATCGGTGGTGATCGAATCGCCGAAGATGGCGAGCGGCCGCGCGCCGGTGATGTCCTGCGTCGGCATCGGCGTCATCGTCATGCCTTCGAAATAGGGCGGGTTCTGCACATAGGTCGACGAGGCGTTCCACTTGTAGGTGGCACCGCCTTCGACCTTGATCGCCTGCCAGCGATCATCGCCATCGAAGACGTTTTCATAGCGGGCGCGGAACATATCGGCGGTGACCGACGACAGCACCATCGCGGCGACTTCCTGGTTGGTCGGCCAGATGTCCTTGAGGAACACCGGCTGGCCATTGCTGCCGATGCCGAGCGCTTCGGTGGTCAGGTCGAGCCGCATCGAGCCGGCAATGGCATAGGCGACGACGAGCGGCGGGCTGGCCAGGTAATTGGCGCGCACATCCGGGGACACCCGGCCTTCGAAGTTGCGGTTGCCCGACAGCACCGAGGCGGCAACGATGTCATTGCCGTTGATCGCCTGCGAAATCGGTTCGGCGAGCGGGCCGCTGTTCCCGATGCAGGTGGTGCAACCATAGCCGACCAGGTTGAAGCCGAGCGCATCGAGATCGGTCTGCAGCCCCGATTTTTCGAAATAATCGGTGACGACCTTCGACCCCGGGGCGAGCGAGGTCTTCACCCAGGGCTTGGACTTCAAGCCCAGCGCATTGGCCTTGCGCGCCACCAGCCCGGCTGCGACGAGGACATTGGGGTTCGACGTATTGGTGCAGCTGGTGATCGCGGCGATCACGACATCGCCATGGCCGATGTCAAAGGCTTCGCCGGCCACCGCCACGCGCTGGTTCATGCGTTCGGCCTGCTTGTAGCCGCCCGAGAGCTCGCCTTCGAAGGCCGGGGCGGCGCCCGAAAGCAGCACCTTGTCCTGCGGGCGGCGCGGGCCGGCGAGCGAGGGCAGCACGCTGCCGAGATCGAGTTCCAGCGTTTCGGTGAAGACCGGGTCGGGGGTATCGGCTTCGCGCCACAGGCCCTGTGCCTGGCAATAGGCCTTGACCAGCGCGATGCGATCATCGCTGCGGCCCGACAGGCGCATGTAATCGAGCGTGGCTTCGTCGATCGGGAAAAAGCCGCAGGTGGCGCCATATTCCGGGGCCATGTTGGCGATGGTAGCGCGATCGGCGAGCGTCAGCGCATCGAGGCCGGGGCCGTAGAATTCGACGAAACGCCCGACGACGCCCTGCTTGCGCAGCATCTGGGTGACGGTGAGCACGAGATCGGTGGCGGTGATGCCTTCGGGCATCTTGCCGAACAGCTTCATGCCGACGACTTCGGGGATGAGCATCGACACCGGCTGACCGAGCATCGCGGCTTCGGCCTCGATCCCGCCGACGCCCCAGCCGAGCACGCCGAGGCCGTTGATCATCGTCGTATGGCTGTCGGTGCCGACGACGGTATCGGGATAGGCGACCATCGCGCCGCTCTCGTCTTCGCTGGTCCACACCGCCTGCGCCAGATATTCGAGATTGACCTGGTGGCAGATCCCGGTGCCCGGCGGCACGACGCGGAAACCCTTCAGCGCCGACGAACCCCAGCGCAAGAACTCGTACCGCTCGATATTGCGGGCGTATTCGAGGTCCATATTGTCTTCATAGGCCGTCGGGTTGCCGAATTCGTCGACCATCACCGAGTGATCGATGACCAGGTCGACCGGCACCAGCGGGTTGATCTTCTGCGGATCGCCGCCCAGTTTGGTCATCGCGTCGCGCATCGCGGCGAGATCGACGACGCAGGGTACGCCGGTGAAATCCTGCATCAGCACGCGCGCCGGGCGGTAATTGATCTCGTGATCCGATTTGCCGGTGGCGAGCCAGGTGACCAGCGCCTTCAGATCATCGACCTTCACCGTGCTGCCGTCTTCGAAGCGCAGCAGGTTTTCGAAAAGGACCTTCATCGAATAGGGCAAGCGGCTGATATCGCCGAGCTGTTCGGCGGCGGCGGCGAGGCTGTAATAGCCATAGCTCTTGCCGGCAACGGTGATGCTGCGACGGGTTTTCAGGCTGTCCTGTCCGATGGCGGTCATGATGTTCTTTCCTGCTCCGGTTTGTCGAACGGCTTAGCGCATGGCGGCGGAGGCGGGAAGGGCGCGTGAGGGCAATAATTGCGCGTTGCCCGTCATGGTTGCGGCGCGCCGGAGCAGGGGCCATAACCGCGCCATGGCTTCCCCCGAAATCGATGCGCTCACCCAGGCCCTGGCGCGACTTCCCGGGCTCGGGCCGCGGTCGGCGCGGCGGGCGGTGCTCCACCTCATCAAGAAGCGCGAAACCGCGCTGGCGCCGCTGATCGCCGCCTTGCAGGCGGTGGAGCAGAATCTCGTTACCTGTTCGACCTGCGGCAATGTCGATACCCGCGATCCGTGCGGGGTGTGCACCGATCCGCGGCGCGACCCGACGACGCTGTGCGTGGTCGAGGAAGTCGCCGACCTGTGGGCACTCGACCGGGCGCGGCTGTTCCCGGGGCGCTATCATGTGCTGGGCGGGCGGCTGTCGGCGCTCGATGGCGTGCGTCCCGAGGATCTGGCGATCGCGTCGCTGCTGGTGCGGGTGGCCGATGGTGCGATTGCCGAGGTCGTGCTGGCGATGAACGCGACGCTCGAAGGCCAGACGACGATGCATTATGTCGCCGATCGGCTGGCCTCGTCGGGGGTGCGGGTGATGCAGCTGGCGCACGGCCTGCCGGTGGGGGGCGAGCTCGACTATCTCGACGAGGGCACGCTGGCGCTCGCGCTGCGGGCGCGCCGCCAGGTGGAATAGGCTTTCTTGACCCTGCGCCGCGGCATCCCTACATCGCCGCCATGGCTATTCTCGACATCATCGAAGCTCCCGACGCGCGACTGCGCGTCATCTCCACGCCGGTGGCGCACGTCACCGATGCGCACCGCGCGCTGATCGCCGACATGTTCGAGACGATGTACGATGCCCCGGGCATCGGCCTTGCCGCGATTCAGGTCGGTGTGGCCGAACGCATCCTCGTCATCGATCTGCAGCGCCCCGAAGACCCCGATGCCCCCGAGCCCGAAAGCGAGGAGGACGCCAAGAAGATCAAATGGGTGCGTGACCCCAAGGTCTTCATCAACCCGGAAATCACCTGGGAATCCGTCGATTTAGCGGTCTATAATGAAGGCTGCCTGTCGGTCCCCGAAATGTATGCCGATGTCGACCGGCCGGCGGTGATCCGCGCCACCTGGCTCGATGAAAATGGCGTGGCGCATGACCAGCAGATCGACGGGTTGCTGGCCACCTGTTTGCAGCACGAGATGGACCATCTCAACGGCGTGCTGTTCATCGATCACCTCAGCAAGCTGAAGCGCGACATGCTGCTCAAGAAGCTGGAAAAACTGCGCCGCGCCAAGGCGGCGTAGGGGCGCCCGACGATGCGCGCGCCGCTCTGGCATCTGCGCAACGGATTCTGGCGCTGGTGGTACGGCGGGCCGCGATGGATCCGCTGGACGATCATCGGGGCCGGGTTGATCATCGGCGCCGTACTGGCGATTGGTTGGCCCGATTATTGGGGACTTGCGGTCTGAACCGCCGGTGGATTCGCCTTGCGCCAGCGCGCTTCCACCCTCGCCGCGAGGTCCTTGCCGCCGCGGCTAACCAGCGTGATGCCTTCCAGCCTCGGCATGTCGCTTTGCAGCAGCCGTGACCGCCAGCCATGGCCGATGTCGTAGAGCGCGCTGTCAGTGCGCTCGATGCCATTGTCGGTGTAGCGGGTGACGATGCCGATGGCCATGCGGCCGGGCTTGCGGGGTTCCGGGCTGGCCTGGCGCAGCGCGTCGGCGAACCAGCCGGCTTCGATGCGGGCGTTGCCGACGGTATCGACCGGATCGAGCCCCAGGCTGGCGGGAAAGACGATCGTCTGGGTCTGGATGACGCGGTCATTGCCGGCGGCGATGATGGAAAGGCTGTCGCCATCGTCGGCGGGGCTGGCCTTGAGCACCAGCGGCGTCGCGGCCGCGGGCTTTTCGACCGTCGCGCGGGCGATCTTGCGGTCTTGGTGCGCATCCCAGAAGCTGGCGGCCGAAATGACCAGCGCCAGCACGGCGATGGTTTCGCCCAGCGTCAGCCAGCGCCGCCTGGCCTTGGCTGCATCGTCGGGCGCAGCCATCGGATCAGGCCACCCCGCGCGGTGCCGCCAGCGCCGCCAGGATCATGGCGGCAACGGCTTCGGGGGGCTTCACGCCGGCGGGGTTTTCGCCGGGAAAGGCGCGGGCGCGCATCGCGGTGCGGGTGGCGCCCGGGTCGATGACCTGGGTTCGGATCGCGGTGATGTTGCCGGTTTCAAGGCCATAGGTGGCGACAAGACTTTCGAGCGCCGCCTTTGACGCCGCATAGCCTCCCCAATAGGCGCGTGGCCGGCTGCCGAGCGACGAGGTGATGGCGACGAGTTCGGCCGCCGGGGCTTGCCGCAACCACGGGTCGAAGGCGCGGATCAGCCGCCAGTTGGCGGTGACGTTGAGCGCCATCACCTTGTCCCATTCCGCCGGCGTGATGTGCGGCAGGGGAGTGATCGTGCCGAGCATCGCGGCGTTGAGGACAAGGCAATCGAGCCGGCCCCAGCGCGCGCCCACGGCGGCGGCAAGCCGATCGATCGCGTCGCCGTCGGCAAGGTCGAACGGTGCGATGGTGGCGCTGCCGCCGGCGCCGTGGATGCGGCCTTCGAGCGCGGCGAGATCCTTTTCGCTGCGTGCCGTGATGATGACGTGATGGGTGGCGGCGAGCGCCAGCGCGGTCGCGGCGCCGATGCCGCGGCTGGCGCCGGTGATGAGGGCGAGGGGTTTTGCGGTGTCGGTCATGGAAGGTCTCGTAACTCCCTCCCCCTTGCGGGGAGGGCGACTCGGCGAAGCCGAGCGGGATGGGGGTGCGGGTGGTGAAGCCTGTGCCAGCGATTGCGACCCCCATCCCGGGCCGGCTTCGCCGTCTCTCGCCCTCTCCACAGGGGGGAGGGAGTTGCTACATGATCCGTTCGGCCAACAGGCTCAACTGGTCCGGAATCTCGATTTCCTCCTGGTCGGTCAGGCGGGTCGGGTAGTCGCCGGTGAAGCAGGCGTCGCAATATTGCGGGGCGTCATCCTGCCGGCTGGCTTCGCCGAGCGCGCGATAGAGGCCGTCTATAGTCAGGAAGGCCAGGCTGTCGACCTTGATGTAATCGCGCATGCGCTCGACATCCATCTGTGCTGCAAGCAGCTTCGATCGTTCGGGCGTGTCGACGCCATAATAGCAACTGTGGCGCGTCGGCGGGCTGGCGATGCGCATGTGCACCTCCTCGGCGCCGGCTTCGCGCAGCATCTGGACGATCTTCAGGCTGGTGGTGCCGCGCACGATCGAATCGTCGATCAGCACGATGCGCTTGCCAGTGATCATGGCGCGGTTGGCATTGTGCTTCAGCTTGACGCCGAGGTTGCGGATCTGGTCGCCGGGCTGGATGAAGGTGCGCCCGACATAATGCGAGCGGATGATGCCGAGTTCGAAGGGCAAGCCCGATTCCTGGGCATAGCCGATCGCCGCCGGGGTGCCGCTGTCGGGCACCGGCACGACCATGTCGGCCTCCACCGGGCTTTCGCGCGCCAGTTCGGCGCCGATCGCCTTGCGCACCTGGTAGACGCTGGAGCCGTCGACCATCGAATCGGGCCGGCTGAAATAGACATGCTCGAAGATGCACGGGCGCGGCCGCTGCACGGCGAAAGGCCGCAGCGAACGCAGGCCGCGCGGGGAAATGATGATGAGCTCTCCGGGTTCGACGGCGCGCAGGAAGGTGGCGCCGACGACATCGAGCGCGACGGTTTCCGACGCGAGGATGTACGAATCGCCCAGGCGCCCGAGCACCAGCGGCCGCACGCCGAGCGGATCGCGGCAGGCGAGCATGCCTTCCGACGTCAGGCAGATCAGCGAATAAGCGCCTTCGACCCGCTTCAGCGCATCGATGAAACGATCGAGCAGGGTGCGGTATGACGATGTCGCGACGAGGTGGATGATGACTTCGGTATCGCTCGTCGACTGGAAGATCGAGCCGCGGCGCACCAGGTCGCGGCGCAGCGTCACCGCGTTGGAGATATTGCCGTTGTGCGCCACGGCAAAGCCGCCCGACGACAGCTCGGCGAATAGCGGCTGGACGTTGCGCAGCGCGGTTTCGCCCGCGGTCGAATAGCGGTTGTGGCCGATGGCGACGTCGCCCTTGAGCTTCTTGATGACTTCGTCGCTGTCGAAATTGCCCGCCACATGCCCCATGGCGCGATGGGTGTGGAAGTCCTTGCCATCGAAAGTGGTGATGCCGGCGGCTTCCTGGCCGCGGTGCTGCAGGGCGTGCAGGCCGAGCGCGACCAACGCCGCAGCACCATCGGCGCCATAGACCCCGAACACGCCGCATTCTTCGTGGAGATGGTCATCTTCCCACGGATCGGTTGTCAGCATGGTGGTCATGGCCGAAAACTGCCTCGTCAGCGCCGTAGATGGGGGGCATATAGGGACAACTACGCAGGTTGTCGCCCCCGAAACCGCAACGGATTTGTCATATGTCTGAGCATGAGACCGGACTGGCGCTGAACCCGAAATGGGATGGGCGGGGCCTTGTCACCGCCGTCGCCACCGATGCCGCGACCGGCGAAGTGCTGATGGTGGCGCACATGAACGCCGATGCACTGGCTGCGACGCTGGCGACAGGGGAGGCGCATTACTGGAGCCGGTCGCGGCAGGAACTGTGGCACAAGGGTGCGACTTCGGGGCACATCCAGCGCGTTGTCGAGATGCGGATCGATTGCGATCAGGACGCGCTTTGGCTCAAGGTCGAACCCGCCGGGCCGGCGTGCCATACCGGCGAGCGGTCGTGCTTCTATCGAATCGTCGGCGCGCAGGGGCTTGTGCGCGGATGATCGAGCCCGCGTCCGGCCGCGACCGTATTATTGAACGCCCTCCGGCTGTTATTGAACGCCCTCCGGCGTGGCTCGGCGAAACGATGCTGCGCTTTGCCATGGTCGCGGCGCTGTTGTTCGCGTGCCTGCGGATTGCCCAGCCGTTCATCGTTGTCCTCATCTGGTCGGTGTTGCTGGCGGTGATGTTCTGGCCGCTGCACCTGCGGCTGCGCATGTGGGGGCTGCGCAACGCGGTGTCGGCAACGCTGATCGGCGTCGTCGGGGTGGCGCTGCTCGTGGCGCCGGCGGTGGCGGTGGTCGACAGTTTCACGGCGTCGGCGCTGCAACTGGTGCGCGCCAACCCCGATGGCGTGGTGGTGCTGCCGGCGCTGCCGTGGCTGGCGCGCATGCCGCTGGCGGGGGCGACGATGCTACGAGAATGGGATGCGCTGCGTGCCGATGTGCCGCACGCGCTCGCCGGCCATGCCGCGCTCGTGGAAAAAATCATCCTGTGGGTGGCGGCGCGCGCGTCCGAACTGGCGTCGGGCTTCTTCCGCTTCATCGGCGCCATTGCCCTCGCCGCGATGTTGCTCGCCTATGGCGTCGGGCTGCGGCGCATCGCGCGCCGGCTGGTCTATCGCTTTGCCGCCAATCCGGTGCGCGGCGAACGCTTGTTCGACCTCAGCATCGCGACGGTGCGCAGTGTGCTGAAGGGGGTGATCGGCATGGCGGTGGTGCAGGCGGTGCTGCTCGGCAGTTCGTTCTTCGTCTTCGACCTGCCCTTTGCCGGGGTGCTGGTGATGGTCCTGCTGGTCTTCGGCATCGTGCAGATACCGTCGCAATTGCTCACCGTACCGGGCGCCTTCTACCTGTGGTCGGTAGCGGACGGGCAGACGGCGCTGCTGTTCGTCGCCTGGGCGGTGGCGGTGGCGGTCTTCGATGCGGCGCTGAAGCCGTTCATGATGGGCATCGGGCTTGCGGTGCCGATCCCGATCATCCTCATCGGCGTCATCGGCGGCGCGCTGGCGGCGGGCCTGCTCGGGCTGTTTGTCGGGCCGGTGCTACTGGCGATCGGTTATATCCTGTTGCTGGAGTGGCTGGGCGAGCCGTTGCCCGGGGAAAAGCCAGCGGAAAGTCTGGTGCCATGACGGTGTTGTTGGCGGGCGCCACGGGGCTGGTCGGGTCGCGGGTGCTCGGGTTGCGCCGTGATATCGTCCCCATCGGGCGGCGGGCGACGGGGGTGGTGGGGGAGATTGTCGCCGATTTCGCCGCCTTGCCGCCGCTGCCGCCGGCGCTGGTCGCGGTCTCGGCGCTGGGCACGACGATCCGCGCGGCGGGGAGCCAGGCGGCGTTTCGCGCTGTCGATCATGATGCCGTGCTGGCGTTTGCGGCTGCGGCACAAGCGGCGGGCGTGCCGCATTTCATTGTCATCACCGCGGTCGGCGCCGATGCGGGGTCGGGGGTATTTTATTCGCGGGTGAAGGGGGAGGTCGAGCGCGACCTCGCCGCGTTGGGCTTCGACCGGCTCGATATCGTGCAGCCCGGCCTGATCCTTGGCCCGCGGGCAGAACGGCGGCCGGTGGAGGCGCTGTTCCAGTGGCTGGCGCCGTTGCTGAACCCGCTGCTGATCGGCGGGCTCGACAAATATGGCGGCATTTCCGCCGATGCGGTGGCGAGGGCGGTGGCGACACTGTGCGACCGCCGCGAACCCGGGCGTTTCGTCCACCGCAACCGGGCCATCGCCGCGCTGGCAACTTGACCCTTACGTTAACGTCAACTAAAACCCCGTCATGTCCGAAGACTCCCATGCCTTTGCCGTTGTGCAGGTACCGCCGCCGCCGTGCGGGGCGGAAAGTTTCACCATCACCGAGCTGGCGCTGGCCTTCAACGTCACGCCGCGCGCCATCCGTTTCTATGAAGACCAAGGGCTGATCGCGCCGGAACGCCAGGGCCAGAACCGGGTCTATTCGCGGCGGGACCGGGCGCGGCTGGCATGGATCCTGCGCGCCAAGAATGTCGGCTTTTCGCTCGCCGAAATCCGCGAGATGATCGACCTTTACGATCTCGGCGATGGCCGCTCGACCCAGCGCCGCGTGACGCTCGACAAGTGCCGGGCGCGCATCGAGGCGCTCGCCGAACAGCGTGCCGATATCGACGCGACGATCGATGAACTCGAAAGCTTTTGTGCCGTCATCGAAACCCTGACGCCCAAAGCCGCCAACCAGTAACACCCGCGCACCGCCGCAAGGAGCCACCATGCCCAGCTATCGCGCCCCGGTGAAGGACACGCTGTTTGTTCTCGATGCTATTGTCGGTCTGCAGAACCACGCCGATCTGCCCGGCTTTGCCGATGCGACACCCGATACCGTCGCCGCCATCCTCGATGAAGCGGCAAAGTTCTGCGAGGAAGTGCTGGCGCCTTTGAACCTGTCGGGGGACATCGAAGGCTGCACCCGCCAAGACGACGGCAGCGTGACGACGCCGGCGGGTTTCAAGGCAGCCTATGCCCAGTTTGTCGAAGCCGGCTGGGGCACGCTGATGGCCGATGCCGAATATGGCGGGCAGGGGCTGCCCTATGTAATCGGCATGGTGATGCAGGAATTCCTGTCGAGCGCCAACATGGCGTTTTCGATGTACCCGGGGCTCAACGACGGCGCGCAGGCGGCGATCGAAGCGGTCGGCAGCGCCGAACAGAAGCATAAATATCTGCCGAAAATGGTCACCGGCCACTGGACCGGCACGATGAACCTGACCGAGCCGCATTGCGGCACCGATCTCGGCCTCATCCGCACCCGCGCCGAGCCGCAGGCCGATGGCACCCACAAGATCACCGGCACCAAGATCTTCATTTCGGCCGGCGAGCATGATCTCAACGACAATATCATCCATCTCGTGCTGGCCAAGACCACCGGCGCGCCCGACAATGTGAAGGGCATTTCGCTGTTCATCGTGCCCAAGTTCATCGTCAACGATGACGGGACGCTTGGCGCTCGCAACGCGGTCAAGTGCGGCTCGATCGAGCACAAGATGGGCATCCACGGCAACGCCACTTGCGTGATGAACTATGACGGCGCGACGGGCTATCTGATCGGCGAGGAGAACAAGGGCCTGCGCGCCATGTTCATCATGATGAACGCAGCGCGGCTGGGCGTCGGTATCCAAGGCCTGGCGCAAGGCGAACTAGCCTATCAGAACGCCGTCACCTACGCCAAGGAGCGCATCCAGGGCCGCGCGCTGACCGGGCCGGCGTCGCTCGATACCAAGGCCGATCCGATCATCGTCCATGCCGATGTGCGGCGCATGCTGATGAACGGCCGCGCCTTCAACGAGGGCGCCCGCGCGCTGGCGCTGTGGGGGGCGTTGCAGGTCGACCTGTCGCACAAGGCCGCGACGCCGGAGGCACGCCAGCAGGCCGATGACCTGATCTCGCTGCTCACCCCGGTCATTAAGGGCTATTTCACCGACAAGGGCTATGAAATCGCCACCGAAAGCCAGCAGGTTTTCGGCGGCCATGGCTATATCCGCGAATGGGGCATGGAACAGTTCGTCCGCGACGCCCGCATCGCGCAGATCTACGAAGGCACCAACGGTATCCAGGCGATGGACCTTGTCGGCCGCAAGCTCGGCATGAACGGCGGGCGGGGGACGCAGGCGTGGCTGGCGCTGCTCAATGACGCGATTGCCGACGGCAAGCAGGATGAGCGGCTGGGCTTCATCACGACGCCGCTCGAAAAGTCGGTGGGTGATTTGCAGATGTCGACCATGTGGCTGTTGCAGAACGGCATGGCCAACCCGGACAATGCCGGGGCGGGGGCGACCGCCTATCTGCACATGATGGGCATCGTTGCGCTCGGCCATATGTGGCTGCTGATGGCCAAGGCGTCGTTCGCCGCGATTGATGGCGGCACCGATGATGCGGATTTCCACAATGCCAAGCTGATCACCGCGCGCTATTATGCGGCACGGTATTTTGCCGATGTGGCGGCGTTGCGGGCGAAGCTGGAGGCGGGGGCGGAGACGATGATGGCCCTGCCTGTGGCGGCTTTCTGAGGTTCATGGCCTACCCCGACCCGCTCATGCCGAGCGAAGTCGAGGCAGGCCCCAAATGAGGTGCGTGCCTCGACTACGCTCGGCATGAGCGGGTTTGGGTTTTCGGATTGAAAAGACAGTTTTGGGAGAGACCGACCATGGCCGAAGCCTATATCTACGACGCCGTCCGCACCCCGCGCGGCAAGGGCCGCAAGGATGGCAAGCTGCACGAGATCACGCCGATTCAGCTCGGCACCCAGGTGTTGCAGGCGGTGCGCGACCGCACCGGCATCGATACCCGTGATGTCGATGATGTGATCTTCGGCTGCGTGTCGCCGGTCGGCGAGCAGGGCAGCGACATCGCCCGCGTCGCGGTGCTCAACGCCGATTATGCCGAAACCACCGCCGGCGTGCAGGTCAACCGCTTCTGTGCCTCGGGCCTTGAAGCCGTCAACATGGCATCGGCCAAGGTGATGACCGGCGAAGCGATGTTCGCCATCGGCGGCGGTGTCGAGAGCATGAGCCGCGTGCCGATGGGCAGCGATGGCGCCGCCTGGGCGATGGACCCGGCGGTCGCCTACAAGACCTATTTCGCGCCGCAGGGCATCGGCGCCGATCTGATCGCGACGAAATACGGCTTCAGCCGCAACGATGTCGATGCCTATGCGATGGAATCGCAGCAGCGCGCGGCGCGGGCCTGGGCCGAAGGGCGCTTCAAGAACAGCGTCATCGGCGTCCGCGATGTCATCGGTGAAATCGTGCTGGCGCATGACGAGCATATGCGCCCGCAGACCGACATGCAGTCGCTCGGCGCGCTGGCGCCGGCCTTCCAGGCGATGGGCGAGCAGATGCCGGGCTTCGATGCCATCGCGCTGATGCGCTACCCCGAGGTCGAAAAGATCGACCACGTCCACCATGGCGGCAATTCCTCGGGCATCGTCGATGGCGCCGCCGCGGTGCTGATCGGCTCGAAGGAAATGGGCGAGAAATACGGCCTCAAGCCGCGCGCCCGTATCCGCGCCATGGCGAGCATCGGGTCGGAACCGATGATCATGCTGACCGGGCCGGAATTCGTCGCCGCCAAGGTGCTGCAGCGCGCCGGCATGACCAAGGACGATATCGACCTGTTCGAACTCAACGAGGCGTTTGCGTCGGTGGTGCTACGCTACATGCAGGCGCTCAACATTTCGCACGACAAGATCAACGTCAACGGCGGCGCGATTGCCATGGGCCATCCGCTTGGCGCCACCGGTGCGATGATCCTCGGCACCGTGCTCGATGAACTCGAGCGTACCGGCAAGGGCACCGCACTGATCAACCTGTGCGTCGGCGCCGGCATGGGCACCGGCACGAT
>JBILPK010000179.1:0-7040 GCA_044373875.1 Polymorphobacter sp. | reverse complement strand
TCGCAGCGCCTCCCGCCAGCAACTGGTCGAGAAGCTCGTTCGGTATCGCAGGCTCTTTGCGTCGTGACATATGGGATCTCCTTTTTACCCATTATGCCCGCCACACACGAAATTGCGGATAGTCCCTAGCGATGCGCGGACTCGCGCAAGCCCGGCCGGCGAGGCGGTTGGCCTAAAGCCAACCGAACTCGTCCGACGTCAGCATGGGCTTTGCCCATGCCCTTGCTCCTTGCCTACCCTCTCACCCAACCCCCTCGACTTCCCCCCACAACCCCGCCACTCTCTCCCCATGCACCGCCCCCTCATCCTGCTGCTCGCCGCCACCGCTTCCGCCGCCTCGGCGCGCCAGACCGAATTCATGCCGGCGTCGCCGCTGCACAGCTATGTGCTCGGCCGCTATGCCCAGTCCGCCGATGCGCTTGACCGCGCCTCGCGCTATTTCAACGCGGCGCGCGCGCAGGATACGCAAGAGGCCGAACTGACCCGCCGCACCTTTGAAATCGCCGTCGCGGCCGGTGACAGCAAGCTGGCCTTCGGCACCGCCCGGCAACTCGCCGCCGCTGGCCGGCAGGATTCGGACCTGGCGCTCGTCCGCCTTACCGAAGCGGTGCTGAAAAAAGACTGGCCGGCCGCCGATGCGCTGCGTTCGGGGATTGCCAACGCCGGCTATGCGATTGTTGTCGGTCCGATCGTCGAAGCCTGGATGCTCCACGCCCGCGGCAAGACCGGGCCGGCGCTGGCGAAGCTCGACCCCGGCAATTTCACCGGCTTTGCCCGCTCCTACATCGCCGAACAGCGCGCCCACATGCTCGCGGCGTCGGGCAAATATCAGGAAGCGGCGGCGGTCTATGCCGATCTGCGCAGCGGCACCGGTGGCGGCATCAGCTTCCTGCGCCAGGGCGAGGCCGATGCGCGCGCCCAAGCCGGCGACCGCGACGGCGCGATCAAGGTGCTGGAGGGTGACGATCCGACCCTCGCCATCGCCCGCGCACGGCTCGCCGCCGGCCAGCGTATCGGTGCGCTGGCGCCCGATTCGCGCCGCGGTATCGGCTGGATGGCGGCGCGGCTGGCGACCGACCTGTCACGCGACAAGCCGGTGCCGCTGGCGCTGCTGTTCGCACGCATGGGCACGTTCCTGGCGCCTGACGTGACGGCAAGCTGGCTGATCTGCGGCGATGTGCTGGCGCGCAGCGGGCGCAACGCGACGGCCTTGCGCGCCTATGACGCGGTGCCACCAGGCGACGCGCTGGCCGGGGCCGCGGCGACGCGGCGCGCCGAAGTGCTCGAGGCGATGGGCCGCGACAGTGATGCCGGCGCGCTGTTGACCGCGGCCGCGAACGCGCCGGCCGCGACGACCGATGACTGGACGCGGCTGGGTGATTGGCACCGCCGCGGCGATCGCTTCAAGGACGCCATCGCCGCTTATGACCGGGCGATCGCCGTGGCGGGGCAGGGGTCGGCAGGCTGGAACCTGTTCTTCCTGCGCGGCAGTATGCACGAACGCGGCGGCAACTGGCCGGCGGCGGAGGCCGATCTGCGCGAGGCGCTGTATCGCTCCCCCGATGAACCGACGGTACTCAACTATCTCGGCTATTCGATGCTCGATCGCGGCAGCAATCTTGCCGAGGCAACGCGGCTGATCGAACGCGCCGCCAAATTGCGACCGGGGGATGGCGGGATCATCGATTCGCTGGGCTGGAGCCATTACCGCCAGGGGCGCTTTGCCGAAGCCGTCACCGCGCTCGAACAGGCGGCGATCATCGAATCGACCGATCCGACGGTGACCGAGCATCTTGGCGATGCCTATTGGCAGGTCGGGCGGCGCATCGATGCGCGCTTCCGCTGGCGCGCGGCGCTCGATCTCGATCCGACCCCGGCACAGCGCAAGGCGCTCAATGCCAAGCTCGATGTCGGGCTCGACGCTGCACTGGCGATGGCGGCGCCCGCCTGAACCTTGCCCGGCGCGCCGGTGACGGGCAAGACACGCGCCATGCGCCTGACCGAACCCGCCCCCGCCAAGCTCAATCTTGCCCTGCACCTGCGGCGGCGGCGTGACGATGGCTATCATGATCTCGAAACCGTCTTTGCCTTTACCGATTTCGGCGATCGGTTGTCGGTGGCGCCCGCCGATACCCTGTCGCTGCGGGTCACCGGCGAATTTGCCGGGCCGGCGGGGCAGGGGTCCGATAATCTTGTCCTGAAGGCTGCGCGCGCGCTTGCAGCGGCAGCCGGTATCGAGCCTGCCGCAGCGCTGACGCTCGAAAAGCATATCCCGGTCGCGGCCGGACTAGGCGGTGGCTCGGCCGATGCGGCGGCGGCTTTGCGGCTGCTCAATCGATTCTGGGGGCTCGATTGGCCGGTGGCGCACCTGTTGGCGCTTGCCGATCCGCTGGGCTCGGATGTGCCGGCCTGTGTCGCATCGCAGACCTGTTTCGGCAGCGGGCGCGGCGAAGCGCTGGCGCCCTGGCCCGTCGATCTTTCCGGCACGCCGGTGCTACTGGTCAATCCTCGGGTGGCGGTGCCGACCGGGCCGGTGTTTGCCGGCTGGGACCGGATCGACCGGGGCGGGATCGCACCCGGCGCCGCGCTCACCGGCCTGCGCAACGACATGACGGCGGCTGCGGTGGCGATCGCGCCGGTGGTGGCGGATGTGCTGGCGGCGCTCGATGCGGCCGGCGGCGCGTTGCTGGTGCGGATGAGCGGATCGGGCGCGACGTGCCTGGCGCTGTATCCTGACCCGGCGGCGCGGGCGCATGCGGCCGAAAAACTGGCCGGTCGAGGCTGGTGGCTGGCGGAAACGCATTTGATCTGAACTACCTGCTGGTTACCGGATCGCATGTGCTGCGTTGCAGCAATATTCACTTGACGTAAACGTCAACCTGGACGACAAAGCTCTTGTTGCAGCGCAACAAGATATATTTTGATTGCCACTCAGTTTTCCACTTGACGGCCTTCTGAGTGTCACTTAAAGCTCCACTCAGTTGAACTGAGTAACGCTCAACCGGGTAGCCCCCGCCCTGATTTGACCGTCGAAAGGAAGACATCATGACCAACCGCCTCGTCCTCGCCCCGATCGCCTTCGCCATCAGCGCCGCGTTCATCGCCGCTGCCGCCACCCCCGCCATGGCCGCAGATGCCGGCATCTGCGCCACCGCACCGGGCCAGATCCGCACCGTCGCCACCAACGCCCAGCCCGACCAGGCGCGCAAGGCGCTCAACCTCGTCAACGTCGGCGAAAAGCTGTGCGAAGCCGGTGCCCGCAATGAAGCCGGCAAGAAGTTCTCGGCCGCTGCCAAGGTCCTCGGCACCGACATGGCGGCGCTGACCTCGGCCGCGCCGACCGCCCAGTAAGTTTTCTTCTCCTCGATATCCTGACCCCAGGATGCCCTAAGGGCCCGGCTTCCCCCTCAGCCGGGCCCTTTTTCTTTGTGCCGCGCGCCGGCTCGCCTATGACAGGCGGGAGCAAAAGGATCGCGCGTGCACGACAACCTCCGCCTGACCGTCGCCGGTGGCATCGCCCGCCTGCAGATCGACCGCCCTGAAAAACGCAACGCCATGGATCAGGCGATGTGGGAGGCGTTCCCACGCCTTGTCGAAAGCGCCATGGCCGACTCGTCGGTGAGGCTGCTCATTGTCGGCTCCGCGCATCCCGGGCCATTCTGCGCCGGCGCCGATATCGGCGAATTCGCCCGCCGCTCGGCCGATCCGGTGTGGCGCGATCGCAACCAGGCGGCGATTCGCGCCACGCAGATCACGCTGGCGCGCGCGCCCAAGCCGACGATCGCGATGGTCGATGGCGATGCCGTCGGTGGCGGCTGCGGAATCGCGCTGGCCTGCGACGTGCGTATCGCCAGCCCGCGGGCGCGGATGGGCATCACCCCGGCCAAGCTGGGGCTGGTCTATCCGCTGCACGACACGCGGCTGCTGATCGATCTGGTCGGCACCGCCCAGGCCAAGCGACTGCTGTTCTCGGCGATGCTGATCGATGCGCATGAAGCGTTGCGCATCGGCTTGGTGCAAGAACTGGCCGACGATCTGGAGGGCGCTGTGAATACACTCGCCAACCAGATGCTCGCCATGTCACCCGCCAGCCAGCGCGCCAGCAAGGCGATCGTCCAGCGCATCATCGAAGGCGTGCACGATGATGATTCGCATTCGGTGACCGGTTTCAACGCCGCCTTCACCGGCCCAGATTTCCACGAGGGCGTCGCGGCATTCCTCGAAAAACGCAAGCCGGTGTTCGGGCAATGACCGCGCCGCGCCTGATCGCCGGCCGCGCGCCGCTGCTGATCATTGCCGATCATGCGTCGAACGCGGTGCCGCCGGGTATCGACCTCGGCATCGATCCCGCGCTGCTCGGCAATCACATCGCGGTGGATATCGGCACCGAAGCGCTCAGCGCGGCGCTGGCAGCCCGGCTCGACGCCCCGGGGGTGATCGCGACCGTCACCAGGCTGGTTATCGATCTCAACCGCGATCCGGCGGTGCGCGATGTCATACCCGGCGCCAGCGATGGCCATGTCATCCCGGGCAATCTGGCGCTGTCGGCAACCGAGCGCGACTTGCGCATTGCCGCCATCCATGTGCCCTATCATGCCGCGATTGCAGCGCAGATCGACGCGATCCGCCCGGCGTTGATCGTGTCGGTGCACAGCTTTACCCCGGCGCGCGCGACCTTCCCCGATGAAAAGCGCCCCTGGCCGATCGGCATCCTGTACAATCGCAACGATGCGGCGGCGCGGATCGCTATGCCGGCCTTGCGACTTCAGGGGCTTAATGTCGGCGACAACCAGCCGTATTCGGGGCGCGAGCTCAACTACACGATGGATCGCCATGCCGAAATGAACGGCATCCCCTATCTCGGGCTGGAAATCCGGCAGGATGGCCTGGCCTGCGCAAGCGATATCGCGCGCTGGCGGGACTTGCTGGCCCCGGTGATCGCCGAAACGCTCGCGATAGCGCTGGGCGGCCAATGAGCGCCTTGACCGCCAAGCCCGATGTGCGCAACGAAGCGCGCAAGTGAATGAGGGAGCCGCTCGTGCCGCGTTTCGACAAGTCAAAGCTGCCCAGCCGGCATGTCTCGGTCGGACCCGAGCGCGCGCCGCATCGCAGCTATTATTACGCCATGGGGCTGACCGAGGAAGAAATCGCCCGGCCGTTCGTGGGCATCGCCTCGGCGGGCAACGATAGCGCGCCGTGCAACACCACGCTCGATGCCCAGGCCGATGTCTGCCGGCAGGGAGTCAACGAAGCCGGCGGCATGCCGCGGCGCTTCAATACCATCACCGTCACCGATGGCATCGCGATGGGCCACCAGGGGATGAAATCCTCGCTGATCAGCCGCGAAGTCATTGCCGATTCGATCGAATTGTCGATGCGCGGCCATTGCTATGATGCGCTCGTCGGCTTTGCCGGCTGCGACAAGTCGCTGCCGGGCATGATGATGGCGATGCTTCGGCTCAACGTGCCGTCGATCTTCGTCTATGGCGGGTCGATCCTGCCGGGCAGTTTCGAGAACAAGGATGTCACCGTCGTTGATGTCTTCGAAGCCGTCGGCGGCTATTCGGCCGGTTCGTGCCCGCTTACCCGGTTGACCGCGCTCGAAAAGGTCGCGTGCCCGGGCCATGGCGCCTGCGGCGGCCAGTTCACCGCCAATACCATGGCGTGCGTGGGGGAGGCGATCGGCCTGTCGCTGCCGCATTCGAACATGGCGCCGGCGCCCTATGCCAGCCGCGCCGATATCGCCATCGCCGCTGGCAAGCAGGTGATGACGCTGATCGAGCGAAACATCCGCCCGCGCGATATCTGCACCCGCCAGGCCTTCGAAAATGCCGCGCGCATCGTTGCGGCCACCGGCGGGTCGACGAACGGCGCGCTGCATTTGCCCGCCATGGCCAATGAAGCCGGCATCGATTTCGACCTCTTCGACGTGGCCGAGATATTCAAGACAACGCCTTACATCGCCGACCTGAAACCGGGTGGCAAGTATGTCGCCAAGGACATGTATGATGCCGGCGGCGTCTACATGCTCATGAAGACGCTGTTCGACGCCGGCTTCCTGCACGGCGACTGCATGACCGTTACCGGCAAGACGCTTGCCGAGAATATCGACGAAATCACCTGGAACCCCGACCAGAAGGTCATCTATCCGGTCAGCAACCCGCTGTCGCCGACCGGCGGTGTTGTCGGCCTCAAGGGCTCGCTCGCTCCCGATGGCGCCATCGTCAAGGTCGCCGGCATGGCGCGGCTGCAGTTCAGTGGCCCGGCACAGGTCTTCGATTGCGAGGAGGATTGCTTCGCCGCGGTCGAGGCGCGCAAGATCGAAAAGGGCAGCGTCGTCGTCATCCGCTACGAAGGCCCCAAGGGCGGCCCCGGCATGCGCGAAATGCTGTCGACGACCGCGGCGCTTTATGGCCAGGGCCTTGGCGAACATGTCGCGCTGATCACCGACGGGCGTTTTTCGGGGGCGACACGCGGCTTCTGCATCGGCCATGTCGGCCCGGAAGCCGCCGAGGGCGGCCCAATCGGTCTCGTTGTGGATGGCGACATCATACATATCGATGCCGCTGCCGGGACGATCGATCTCGACGTGGCGGCCGATGTGCTCGCGGCGCGGCGCGCGGCGTGGCAGCCGCGGGCCCATGACTATCAATCGGGGGCAATCTGGCGCTTTGCCCAGAATGTCGGTTCGGCACGGCAGGGGGCGGTCACCCACCCGGGCGCACGCGCCGAAACCCATGTCTTTGCCGATATCTGATCGCGGCGGCGTGCCCGCCCGGTCAATCGTGCGGCGGGATGATCGGGATGCCGGCGGCGGGCGGGTAAGCCTGGATGCTGCCGCTCGGCGGCTGGGGCGCCGGGGGAATCACGGCAGGTGCTGGGCGAATTGCCGACCAGATAGGCTCGCCGCGGCCATCGCGCGGGATCTCGCCGACGGTGCCGCTGCGATTCGACCGGACATAGAGCGGCGAGGGCGCACAGGCCGAAATGCCCAGCGCCAGCGCCAAAAGGGATGCAGTGATGAATTCGGTGCGCGCCAT
>JBILPK010000178.1:0-7060 GCA_044373875.1 Polymorphobacter sp. | reverse complement strand
TCGTCGGGGGTGATCGTCGCGCACTTCACGCCGACGCCATGTTCGCGGATGGCATTGGCCGACTGTACGGTGATCTTGTCGTCGGTTTCGTCGCGGCTTTCCATGCCGAGATCGAAGTAGATCAACTTGATGTCGAGATAGGGCAGGATCAGCTGTTCGCGGATCCACTGCCAGATGATCCGGGTCATCTCGTCGCCGTCGAGCTCCACGACCGGATTTTTGACCTTGATCTTCGCCATGGCTGCCCTCTGATTCAAACCGGAATTTCTGTTGAGCCCCGTCTAGGGCGCACAAGGGGCGGGGGTCAAGAATGGCGGTCAAGAATGCCGGTCAAGAATTGCCGGTCAGGAATTGCCGGTCGAGAATGGCCGTTCAGGAAAGCCGGTCGGCGGCCGGCAGATGCGCCGCCAGCGCCGCCAGGTCGGGCAGCGGCTGCACCAGCCGATCGAGATCGGGCGGGGCAAAGCCGGCGCCGGCGACGTGGCGGAGCAGGGCGGCCAGCGGTTCCCAGTAATCATTGTCGCCGAGCAGCCAGATCGGCTTGTCGTGGATGCCGAGCTCGCGCCAGGTCAGCGATTCGAACAGTTCGTCGAGCGTCCCGATGCTGCCCGGCAGCGCGACGATGGCATCGGCGCGATCATGCATCATCGCCTTGCGCTCATGCAGCGTCTCGACGACGTGCAGTTCGTCGCAGCCGGTCTGTGCGATTTCGGCGGTCATCAACAACCGCGGGATGATGCCGACAACGCGGCCGCCACCGGCCATTGCAGCGCGTGCTGCCACGCCCATCAGGCCGACGGCGCCGCCGCCGTAAACGAGGGTGACGCGATGGTGGGCGAGCAGCGCGCCGAACGCGGCGGCGAGCGCCACCTGCGCCGGATCATGGCCGGGACGCGAGCCGCAGAAGAGCAGGACGGAGTTTATCATGGCTCTCCTATGGCGATTTGGCGGGGCTGCGTCACCAGCCGGATTTGCGCGTATCGGGCTGCGGGGGTAAAGCCGGCTCATGAGCAGCGAACTCCCCACCGAAATCGAAACCGTCCCCGAACGGCCCTTGCCGATCATTCCCGGCGAATCGGCACGCTACAAATTGCCGCCGATGCACCCGGAAGGCCGCAAGTTCGTCGGCATCGCCGCGGTTGCGGTGGTGGTGTTCGGCTTTGTCCTGCACCTCGACGCCATTGCCTGGCTGCTGGCCGGGCTGACGGTGTGGATCGCTGCGTTCTTCCGCGATCCGATCCGCGTCACCCCCGATGGCCCCGGGCTGATCATCTCGCCCGCCGATGGCCTTGTCAGCCTCATCACCAATGTCGAGCCGCCGCGCCAGCTGGTCGGCGAGGGCGGGTTGCCACCGGGGCCGTGCGCGCGCGTTTCGGTGTTCATGAATGTCTTCGATGTCCATGTGAACCGCTCGCCGATCGCCGGCACCTGCACCCGCATCGTCTATGTGCCGGGCAAGTTTCTCAATGCCGACCTCGACAAGGCGAGCGAAGACAATGAACGGCAATATTTCATCGTCGAGGACGCCGCCGGCACCAAGGTTGCCTTCACCCAGATCGCCGGGCTGGTGGCGCGGCGGATCATGCGCTTCATCGAGTCGGGGACGAAATTGACCGCGGGCGAACGCGTCGGGCTGATCCGCTTCGGCAGCCGCGTCGATGTGTTCCTGCCGGCGGGCTATGTGCCGAGCGTTATCGTCGGGCAGCGCGCCATTGCCGGGGAAACCATCCTTGCACGTCTCGGCAGCGAGCTCAGCCTGCCGCGCGGGACCGCCCAGTGACCGATACCCCGCGGCGCTTGTCACCGGGCGCTCGCCTGCAACGCCGCACCGGCATTCCGCTGCGCGCGTTGATCCCCAATGCCGTTACCGTGCTGGCGCTGTGCTTCGGCTTGACCGGCGTGCGCTTCGCGATCGCCGGTGAATGGGAAAAAGCCGTTGGCGCGATCATGGTCGCAGCGGTGCTCGATGGCATCGATGGTCGGATCGCGCGCTTGCTCAAGGGCACCAGCCGTTTCGGCGCCGAGCTTGATTCGCTGTCGGATGTCACCGCCTTCGGCGTCGCACCGGCGCTGATCGTCTATCTCTGGTCGTTGCAGCATCTGCCGGGCTTCGGCTGGGTGATTGCGCTGTCGCACGCGGTCACCTGCGCGCTGCGGCTGGCGCGCTTCAACGCCCAGATCGATGCCGAGGAACAGCCCCACAAGCGCGCCGGTTACCTGACCGGGGTGCCGGCGCCGGTGGCGGCGGCGCTGACGCTCAGCCCGTTGTTCCTGACCTTCTGGCTCGAACCAGTGATCCTCGACGATCTGCGGGTGCGGTATACCCTGGTGGCGATCATCACCATGACGACCGCGTTCCTGATGGCATCGAGCCTGCCGACCTATGGCTGGGGGGCGGTGCGCCTGCGCCCGGCGCAACGCCTGCCGGCGCTCGTCGGAGTGGGGCTGTTCGCCGGCACCCTGTTCACCGCGCCGTGGATGACGATGACGCTGGGCATCTTCGGCTATGCCGTGTCGGTGCCCTTTGCCGTGCGCAGCTATGCCCGGTTGAAGGCCCGCGATGCCGGTGCCGTGCCCGAAGCAGTGGAACTGCCGCATACAGACTGACCCAGGCGTAACGCCTTTATCAGGGGCGCCGCGTGAACAGCGCGGCGACCAGAGTATCGCTGCGCGTGCCGACCATGGCGAGCACACCGGCATAGATGCCCGTGAAGGCGAGGAGGGTGAAAGCCGTCGGCAGGAGTGTCATGATGCGATGTCCCTTCGTTACGACTATAATGTTCCTGTTTTGTTCCGTCTGTCAACCGGCTTTCTTTGTGGCTATCAACAGGGCAAGCGGAATGCGTTTTTGGGGAGATGATGATGGCAGGCACGATGCAGGACTGGCCGTTGCTGGTTTCGAAGCTGATCGACCATGCCGCGATCAACCATGGCGACCGCGAGATCGTCAGCCTGTCGTGCGAAGGCACTATCCACCGCACCAACTGGCGCACCGTCAACGATCGCGCCCGCCGGGTGGCATCGGCACTGCGCGGGCTCGGCATCGCGCCGGGGGATCGCGTCGCGACGCTGGCGTGGAACACCTGGCGCCATGTCGAAAGCTGGTACGGCATTTCGGGGATGGGCGGGGTGGCGCACACCATCAACCCGCGGCTGTTCGATGACCAGATCATCTATATCGCCAACCATGCCGAAGACCGGGTGCTGTTCTTCGACCTGACCTTCGTGGGCCTGGTCGAGCGTCTCGCGCCGCGTTTAACGACCATCGAGAAGTACGTCCTGCTCACCGACCGCGCGCATATGCCGGCGGAATCCTCGCTCGACCTGCTGTGCTATGAGGAACTGGTCGCGGCGGCGACGCCCGATGGCTGGACGCGCGTGGAGGAAAATGCCCCCGCCGGGCTCTGCTACACCAGCGGCACCACCGGCAACCCCAAGGGGGTCCAATACAGCCATCGCTCCAACGTTCTCCACGCCATGGCGGCGTGCATGACCGATACCTTCGCGATGGGGGCGCGCACCACTGTCTGCCCGATCGCGCCGATGTACCATGCCAATGCCTGGAGCCTGCCCTATACGGCGGCCGCCTGCGGCGCCAAGCTGGTGATGGGTGGACCCAATTTCGATCCGCCGACGCTGCACAAACTGATCGTCGACGAAGGCGTCGACCTGGCGCTCGCGGTGCCGACGATCTGGCTCGGCATGCTCCAGCATCTCGAAAAATCGGGCGGTAACATGGGGGCGCTCAAGACCACCGCGATCGGCGGATCGGCGGTGCCGCGCAGCATGATCGAG
This sequence comes from Polymorphobacter sp., assembly GCA_044373875.1. Taxonomy (GTDB): domain Bacteria; phylum Pseudomonadota; class Alphaproteobacteria; order Sphingomonadales; family Sphingomonadaceae; genus Sandarakinorhabdus. The sequence continues at coordinate 3,265 of JBILPK010000178.1, read as the reverse complement.
GCGTTCGACAAGCTGCACGGCGTGCGCGTCGTGCAATTGTGGGGGATGACCGAGATGTCGCCGCTCGGCACCATCGGATCACCGGCACCCGAGGTGGCGGCGCTGGCCTATGATGATCAGCTCAACTATCGCGTCAAGCAGGGGCGCGGCATCTTCGGGGTCGAGATGAAGATCGTCGGCGATGATGGCGCCGACCTGCCGCGCGATGGCCGCGCCTTCGGCCGGTTGCTGGTGCGCGGGCCGTGGATCGTCGGCAGCTATTTCAAGGGCGATGGCGGCAGCATCCTCGATGCCGATGGCTGGTTCGATACCGGTGATGTCGCGACGCTCGACAAATATGGCTATATGCAGATCGTCGACCGGTCGAAGGACGTCATCAAATCGGGCGGCGAATGGATTTCGTCGATCGACCTTGAAAATGCCGCGGTCGGGGCGCCCGGGGTTGCCGAAGCCGCGGTCATCGGCGTGCATCATCCCAAATGGGATGAACGACCGCTTCTGCTGGTACGTGAAAAAGACGGTGCAACTGTCACGAAAGAGGGCGTTCTTGCCTATCTCGACGGCAAGATCGCCAAATGGTGGATGCCCGATGACGTGCTGATCGTCGCCGACCTGCCGCACACCGCAACCGGCAAACTGCTCAAGACCGAACTGCGCGATCGCTACAAGGATTACCGCCTACCGACCGCCTGACCGGCGGCAAGGAAAAGACTGTGCCGGACAGATTGTGATTGCCAAGCGGCGAACGCTGCGGCCATCTGGCAACACAGGGGAGCGGGACCCCGGGGGAAACGCGATGCGGACGAGGCAAGGGAGCCAGTTGCGGTGGCTGTTGGCCTTGGCCATCGGTGTGGGAGCGACCCCGCCGGCGCTGGCTGCCCCGGAGCCGCCGGTCGTTGCAGTGCAGGCGGTGCCGCCGGTGTTCACTGCCAGCAATCGTCCGCGCATCGGCCTGGTGCTCGGCGGCGGCGGCGCCAAGGGCTTTGCCCATATCGGCGTCATCGAGGAACTCGAGCGCCGGCGCATCCCGATCGATGTCATCGCCGGCACCAGCATGGGCGCCGTGGTCGGCAGCATGTATGCCATCGGCAATGACGCGGAAGAGATAAAAAAAATAACGGGGTCAATCGATTGGAAGAATGTCTTCAATGACAATCTGCAACGGATCGACCTGAGTTTCCGCCGCAAGCGCGAGGTACGCGAAATTTTCCTCAATGCCCGGCTCGGGGTCGACAACGGCAAGGCGGCGTTACCGACCGGTATCTTCGGCGGGCAGAAACTGTTTTCGACAGTGCAGGAGTTGCTCGCCCCCTGGCGGGCAACCGAGGATTTCAACAACCTGCCGATCCCGTTCCGCGCCGTCGCCACCAACATCGTCACCGGCCAGCCGGTTGCGATGGGCAGCGGCAATTTTTCGACCGCGGTCTTTGCCAGCATGTCGATCCCCGCCGCCTTTCCGCCTGTGGAGCGCGAGGGGTTGCTGCTCGTCGATGGCGGCATTTCGAACAATCTGCCGGTCGATGTGGCGCGGCAGATGGGGGTCGATGTCGTCATTGTCGTCGATGTCGGCGAACCCCCCGCCGCTGCCGAAAAGATCACTAGCGCGCTGAGTGTTTTCAACCAGATGCAGCTGTTGCTTGGTTATGATGCGATCCGCCGCCAGCGCGCGTCGATTGCCGGGCGCGACGTGCTGGTCGAACCCGATATCACCGGCCTGTCTGTGACGGCGTTCGACAAGGCCGAACTGGGCATCGAACGCGGCCGTGCCGCTGCGCAGAAAATGGGAGATCGGCTGGCGGCGCTGTCGGTCGACGAGGCGCAGTGGCGCACCTATCTCGCCGAGCGCGAGGCGCGGCGACATCCGGCGCCGATCCGCATCGACAAGGTGCAGATCGTCAACACCTCGAAGCTGCCGACCGAGGATATCGCGCCGCTGGTCACGACCGCCAAGGGGGATATCCTCGATGGCCGCATCATGGCGCGCGACGTGGCGGCGCTATATGCGCTCGATGAATTCGACCGGGTCGACTACAAGATCGACATCGCACCCGGTGAAAACACCCTGGTCGTAAACGCCAAGGGCAGTCGCAACGCCCGCAAATATTTCCAGACCGGCATCGTCATCGCGTCGAACTTCGGCAAATCGGCAACTTTCGATATCGCCGCCGGCTATACCGATCGCGATTTCCTCGGCACCGGCGCCGAATGGCGCGGCTTTGCCCGCGTCGGCAGCGACGTGCTGTTCGATGTCAATCTTTACAAGCAGGTAGGCGGGTTGTTTGTCGAACCGACAGCGTTTTTCCAGCGCTATTCTTCGGTACTCGTCCAGCAGGGATCGATGAAGCAGACTGCGGCGGTACAGGTGACCCGCGCCGGCGCCGGGATCGATGGCGGCATGGTCTTCGGCAATTGGGGGGAATTGCGCGCCGGGGTGCGCATCGGCGGGCTCAACCCCGGCGATGAAAGCGCCACGCTCGGCATTCCGGGCGGCTGGAACCGCGACGTCGACTGGCGGCTGGGCTTTACCGTCGATACCCTCGATGCCCTGAATTTCCCGCGCAGCGGCGTCTTTGCGCAGGTGCAATATGTCGATCATGTCGCGGCGCTCGGGGGTGAGTTCCGCCGCAACAACCTGACGCTGAATGTGCAAAAGCCGATCAGCTTCGATCGGGCGACCTTGATCCTCGGCGGGCGGCTCGGCACCACATCGCAGGCAAGCAATGATTTTCTCGGCGATTTCCAGACCGGAGGCTTTCTCAATCTATCGGGGCTGACGCGCAACTCGTTGATCGGACCGCAATTGCTGTTCGGACGAGCGGTCGGCTTCTACCGTTTGTCGGGCAAATCGCCGATCATCGACTTACCGATCTATGTCGGCGGCTCGCTCGAGGCGGGCAATGTCTGGTCGCTGCGCTCGGATATCTCGCTGGGCAGCCTGCGCACCGCGGCATCGGTGTTCGTCGCCGCCGACACGCCGATCGGCCCGGTGTGGCTCGCCTATGGCCAGAGCGGCAGCACGGGATCGGTGTATTTCGTTCTGGGTCGGGTATTCTGAATCAATTGGTTGAAGGAATTTCTTGTCATGCAGATCACGGAACTTCTGGTAAAACGCGATGATCTTTCGGCAATCGCCGCCGCTACGCGCGATGCCAGCCCCGGCGCCGGCGAGGTGCTGCTGCGCATCGACGGTTTCGCGCTGACCGCCAACAACATGACCTATGCCGCGCATGGCGTCGACATGGCCTATTGGGGTTTCTTCCCGGCG
>JBILPK010000177.1:0-7064 GCA_044373875.1 Polymorphobacter sp. | reverse complement strand
GAGCGCGCTTGACCATGCGAGGCACTGCATTGTTTCGGAACGAAAAATTTATGGCGCGCGCATCCAATACAGCACACACGCCAAAACGCCGGAAGCATGATCATTACCCAGTATTTGGCCATAAATTATTTTATGGTCACATTTTTTACCTCCATTTTACCTGATTATAGGCCGAATCAAATAAAATAATAAATGGAATAATTTTACAATATTATGTAATTTTTGGAACATGAACATGAACCTGATCCGATTGCAGCGGTTTCTCGCGGTTTATCGTAATGAGAGTTTCAGCCGTGCCGCCGACGAATTAGGCATGACCCATTCGGCGCTGACCAAGTCTGTGCAGCTGCTCGAGCAGGAATTGGGCGCCGAACTGTTCGACCGAACGACGCGTGTCGTGCAACCCACCGGAGCGGGGCACAGGCTGGCGGCGCGCGCGGAGGAATTGCTCGCCTTTGCCGCGCAAGTGGGGGAGGAAGCAGTATTGAAGCAGCGACATATCCAGCTGATCGCCGGGCCTGCTGTGATCGAAGCATCGCTTGCGCCGGTTCTCACGGCCTTTCACAAAGTGCACCCGGACGTCCGCGTGACAGCGGAAACAATGCCGCCAGATATGGCGATCGCCCGGCTCCAACGGCGCGAAGTCCAGCTGCTGCTTTATCATTCGACAACGGTCCGCGCGCTGCCAGACCGGCGCGCCTTCCGAATCAGCCCGGTCATCGACGAAGCCTACGTTGCGGTGCTTCGAACACGGCATCCGCTATTCCAGGGCGATCGCTCGCTCGATGAAATGCTCGGTTTTCAATGGGCGGTCCCTGGTTACGACCGGCTCTATCGCGCTGCGATCCCGACCGAGATCGAACGGAAATATCGCCGTGCGGGTTTCCCGCATTACCGCATCTTGAGCCTTGGCACTTGTCTTGCGCTCGCGGCGAAAAGCGACTTGATCGCGCTGTTGCCCGAGAGTTTCGCTCGGCAAGAGGCGCCGCCGCTGGGCCTGGAAATCATGTCTATGCCGTTAGACGACGGTGCGCGTTATGCGGTCAGCGCCATTACGCTAGCCCGCCAGCCACTCGATCCTGTTATCGAAGCGCTCATCGGAATGTTTGCAGAATGCACCGCAACAGCCGCGGCCGCAGCGGACGACACCGTTACAAATTCGCACTCGGCCGCTCCCTAAGGGCCTTTTGACAAATAAGTGAATATGGCTAGCGGTTTTTTTGGGTTGGGGGGATTCCCTCGTAAAATCAGGCCAGCTAGATTCGCATTTGTGATTGACGACAGCGCCATTCGCTTGCGTTTTAGAAGACTTAATCCCGTAATGGACGAGCGCGGTCGTCGGCGTTTTGCGACAGCCGAGACGCTTGCGGCGAGTTATGGCGAGATCCCGGCGGTATCGCGAGCGACAGGCATTGCACGCAGCACGATTCGGCGTGGCCTGACTGCGGATCGGAGACAAAGCGGGACCCCGCGCTTATGCGGCGCAAACACATGAAATTGTTTAAGAAAACCACTTATGGCGGGGTTCCGATCGGCGCAGATCGGGACCCTTTAACTTGAGATTCCAGATCAATTAGAGATGTATAGCTCGGACATTATGGGGTCCCACTTCGGCGCCTATGCACAGTCAGACGCAAGCCGCGCCGCTGGTCGCCGAGTTCCGGCAATGGCTGACACAGCAACACGAGCGCGTGTCACCCAAATCCCGCCTCGGCGAAAAGCTGGGTTATATCTAACTCCATTCGGTTAGCCTTGTGCTGTTTCTGGCCGACGGCCGTATTGAGATGAACACCAACCCGGTTGAAAATCGCATCAGGCCGCTGGTCCTTACGCTCAAGAACACCCTGTTCGCCGGCCATGGCGAGGGAGGCCGAACATGGGCCCGTATCGCCTCGTCATCGAAACCTGCAGGCTCAACGGCGTCGATCCATACGCCTATCTCCGCGACACCCTCACCGCCATAGACAATGGTCACCCGATGAGCTGCATCGACGAACTCATGCCCCAAGCTTACACGCTAAAGTCAAGCTAAGGCGCGCAACGGGATCCAGGCTCCGCTTTCGCTGAAGCGGATAGTCCGCCAAGCGCAGCCGCAAACGACGGCAGAGAATGCCGCCGAGCTCGCCACTGTACGCCAGCGGCTTATCAAGGACGCCGCCCGCGTCATCGAGACCGCTACCGGCGTCCGCATTGCGTTCGCCACGGCCTTTCCCCGCGCCACCAGCAACTGCAGCCGATCGCGGTCGTCAAGCCTCAAACCGGCTCGTCACAGTTCTCGTGGAAAAGCTAATGAAAAAATCGCGAGAGGCAATATGTCTCAAAAAATTACGTGTGCACTTGTTTGACAAATTAGTATGTGTGAGGGCACTCGTATTGGCGATTTTTTACTTGTAATTATTGTTAATCGGATAAGCAATGTTAATTAATTTGTTAAAATTAACTGTTTTTTCTGAAAATAAATCAACAAAACAGTCTGAATTTGATATTTTAACGGCGAAACGGCTTTCCCTGCCTGTTTTCGAATTTCATCAACGTGCGATTCGCTGCCTGGATGTTGTCGTCGCCATTCTGGCCTTGGTGATCCTGGCGCCACTGATCCTTGGGATCGCCATTGCCATCGCCGGGTCCGGGACCGGGCCAGTACTTTTCAAGCAAGAGCGTGTGGGTCGCGGTGGCTCGTATTTTGTTTGTTTGAAATTTCGCACAATGCGAATCGGTGCGGATAAAATCCTCGAAGATCTTCTTTCGTCATGTCCAACAACCAAGGCTGAGTGGGAGCAAAACCAAAAATTGCTAAAAGATCCCCGAACCTCTTTCATAGGCAAGTTTTTGCGCAAGACGAGCATGGACGAGATCCCGCAGTTCATTAACGTACTGGCGGGTGAAATGAGCATCGTTGGACCCCGGCCGATTGTAGCTGATGAGGCTGAACGGTACGGCCGATATATTGAAGATTATTGCAGCGTGCGACCGGGCATAACAGGACTTTGGCAGGTCAGCGGGCGTAACCTCACGTCATATCGCCGCCGGATCGCGTGCGATGTCGTCTTCTCGAAATCCAGTTCACCCGCGACCCATATTCGCATCATTGCCGCGACGATTCCCGTCGTACTGTTCGGGCGTGGCGCCTATTAATCGGACAACACTGAAACGGCGCTCCGACGTCCAGCGCTTTCGACACCAGGTTCGTGCTGACAGCGTTGAAGAACATGGTCCGCCAGACCGGTTCAGATTTCAACATTTTGCAAAGGCATCGACCATCGCGTTGTTGCAGCAATTACACTTGCCCGGCATCGATAGCCTCGTCCTCCGAATTCTTCGAAAACCCTTCTGCTTGCTCATCGAGTTCACCTTTAATGGCATGGAAATGCGCCATTTTAGCGGGGCAAGTCCACGCAGCATCACACGTGACATGAACACCGAGCGGAGCAACGGATCGACTGGCGTGGATCGCGCGAATGCATTGGCCAAGGAGGGCACCGACGAGACGCGCGCAGCCGGCGCTACTGCGGGGCAGCCTAGGCGAACTGCGCCTTCCACTCCGAGATCGCCGCGTGCGGCAGCTTGATGGACGTCGCACCACCGCCATCAACGAACGCTTCGATGGCTTCGAGGTTGCCGCGCGCGACGACCGGCAGGCCAGTATCGCGGGCGATCTCGGCGGCACGGTTGTCGATGGCGATGATCAGCGCGCGGTGCCCCTTCTGCATCGCCCGGACGCCACCGTGGAGGCGCGTCCCGATGAAGTCGACATCCTCGCCGTCGAGATACTCGTTATAGGAACAGAGTGTCGGCCGGATAATGTCGATGCCGTCAACGCCGAGGCTTTCGAGATAGGCATGGTCGGGGGCCTGCTGCGACCAGAAGGCGACGGTCGCGTAACTCGACTTTAGCAGTTCCAACATCCGCCGGTCCGCATCCTCGTCCCTGCTATAAAAGGTCAGTGTCGTCACCACCTTCGGCGCCTTCGCCCGGGGCAGCGCCGCACACCACACCGGATCGAGCTTCCACATCGTCATACACGCCGTATTGATGATCCTGGGACGGATGCCGTCGAGCTTGTCGAGCGTGTAGCTGTCGCGCACCGAGTGAATGAAGTCGCCGCCGAGCACACGATCGAGCAGCCGCCGCGTCGACCATTTTGCCGGCTCGCCGTACCTGCGCCAGCCGACACCGAGCAAAACGACCGGGCTGATTTTGGCGAAGTCCAACAGGCGCAGCTTCCACAGCGCGCCTTTCGACAGCATGGCGGGGTCGAGCATGTTGGTGCCGCCGAAGATCGAGAACTCGCTCGCCGCGATCAGCTTGCGGCTATAGTCGCCAAGATACTCGTGCGTCGGGACGCGGTAGCAATAGGCGTCGGGCAGCACCTCGCGAACGACGTCGTAAACCGAGTCCATGATGATCTCGTCGCCGAGGTTGTCGCTTGACACGCTGGTATCGAGGACAGTCACAATCCGCAAAGCAGGTCTCCGTTCAGGCCGGCCGCCGCGGCGACATGAGGCGTTTGAATTTCCTGAAAACGAGTTGGACCTGCGGAAAATTGCGCGTGATCCACCCCTTCGCCGTCTTGTCAGGCGGGACGTACGATCGCCACGGAGTCAGCTTGAGGTACTTCAGGTACTCGGCCTCAAATGGCACGTTGTACGTGTAGAACCACGGCTTCTTGTCGATGGTGAAATGAACGATGTTCGGCCGGCGGCGCAATGCCGCGAACGCTGCCGCGTCGAGCAGCAGAACTGCAGCCTGCGCCAGCGTCGTCCGTGCCTGGAAATTCCAGCTATAGTCGAGATACTTGACCCGCTCATGGAGCACCGCGTTCAATACATCCTGGTCGTGCCACTGGAGGCGCGCGTGGTTGTGCTCGACATAGTCGACGAAGCGCGCGATCAGCCCCTCGCGCCGCCAGCGCTCGAGATCAATCATCAGGATCCCTGCGTTGAAGTAGCAATAGTCATGTGGCAGTTCGAGCCGTTCGTTGTTCTGCGAGAACAGGTTGGGCGCGGCGGCGATCAGCGCGTCGCCGAAATCGGTCGTCCATAGCGACGCAACGTCGCCGAGAACGACGATGTCGGCGTCGAGGTAGAGGATGCGGCCGACGTCGGGCGGGATTATGTCGGTCAGGAACAGGCGGAAGTACGACGCCAGCGTGATGTGCCCGTCAAGCCGGAAATGCTGGTACGGTGCATCCTCAAAGCGGTACCGGATCAGCGTGGCGTTGGCGAAGCGCTGTCTATGCGCCGACAGCATGTCAAGCTTCGCCGGATCCACGCCGTTGTGGGCGAAATGGAGAACGAAATCGTTGTGCGCGTTGTTTTCGAGCAGCGAGGTGATCGCGACCCCAAGGTGTTGGATGTAATTGTTATCGCTCGAAAAAGCACATCGAATAATCATCGTTGTCCCCTTTCGTTGCGGCGCTGGCGTCGCCTATCAGTGGCATCCGAAAACGTCAAAAAATTCGCTCGACGTGTTCTGCACCGCAGCATATGTCCCCGGTCCAATGCGGAGGCAAGAAAGTACGACCATGACAGTTCGCACGCCGGGCTGCCCCCGGTTGCCAATTGCAGAAACCCTGCTTTGGACGGGCTGAGATCGCGCATCGCCGGAGGCGCGGCGTGGTTGACGACCGCCCGCGCGCTGACCAATCTGATCGCTTTGGTCAGCACGCTGTTGCTCGCGCGCATCCTGACGCCCGGCGATTTTGGACTCGTCGCGCTAGCGGGGACGATGCTCTCGGTGGTCAGCGCGGTCACTGAAATGTCGCTGGCGTCAGCGCTGATCCACCATCCCGAACCAACCGACGATCATTTCCACACCGCGTGGACGCTCAACGTCGTCCGCGCCGCTTTTGTCGGGCTGGCGTTCTGCGCCGCCGCGTTTCCCGTCGCCGAGGCGTACGATGACCCGCGCCTTCGCTCAGTGATGATCGTGATGGGGCTAATGACGCTCCTTAACGGCGCGTCGAACCCGAAGCTCGTTTTATTCCAACGGCGGCTGCAGTTCCGCCAGGACGTCGCGCTCAACGTCTCGTCGAAGCTCGCCGGGCTAATTGCGGCGCTCGGTGTCGCCTTTATCTATCGCAGCTACTGGGCTCTCGTCGTCGGCTCGATCGCGGCCCAGATAGTCTATATCTTGATGTCGTACTGGTTGATGCCGTACCGGCCGCGCCCGACGTGGCGACACGGGCGCGAGCTCTGGTCGTTTTCGATCTGGCTGACGCTCAGCCAGACGGTCAACCAGCTCAATGGGAAGTCCGACCATCTGCTGATCGGCACATTTCTCGGGCGCGTGCCGCTGGGCGTCTACACCGTCGGCGACAATCTGGCCGGCATCGCGACGCGCGAGGCCACCGCGCCGCTGACCCAAACGCTGTTCCCGGCATTCACCCAGCTGCGCGACCAGCCCGCCCGGCTGCGCCACGCCTATCGCGCCGCACAGTCGCTCGTTACCGCCGCGGCGCTGCCGACGGCGGTTGGCTGCGCGCTGCTCGCCGAACTGCTCGTGCGGCTGACGATCGGCGAGAAATGGATGCAGGCCGTAATCGTCATCGAGGTGCTGTCGTGCGTCTTCGGGGTGCAGACACTTGGCTCGGTCGTCCAGCCCCTCGCGCTGGCGCTTGGCAAGACCAAGGCAATGTTTCGCCGCGATGTCGCCAACCTCGTGATTCGCCTGCCGACGATCGTGCTCGGCCTCTACCTCGGCGGCCTGCCCGGCATCGTCTATGCGCGCGCGCTGACCAGTGGCGTAGCGATCGTGATAAATATGCACCTCGTCCGTACGTTCATTGGCGTGCCGATCCGGCAGCAGATCGCGGCAAACTGGCGCGCGCTGGCGAGCGTCGGCGCGATGACGGTCGTCGTCTGGGTGCTGCGCGACGCGGTGGGCACGACCGGCTCGACGACGCGAATGCTCGGTGTGCTGGTGCTGCTCGCGGCAGCCGGCGCGGCAGTCTACGGAACGACTACATGGATGCTATGGGCCCTCGCCGGTCGCCCCGACGGGCCGGAGCGACAGGTCGCGCGCATCCGCACACAACTCGCCGACAAGGCGCGCGCGTTCAGGCG
>JBILPK010000051.1:0-20592 GCA_044373875.1 Polymorphobacter sp. | reverse complement strand
TGCCGATCGCATGGCGGCGCTGCCGGTGCAGCAGATCATCCATCCCGAACCGGGGCTGTATGGCGCTGCCGCCGCGTTGGCCGAAGCGATGGCGTGAAGGCAGCCACCCTCTAGCGCTTGCGCCCCCTTGGTCATCGGATCGGGTTTTTTCGGTCGCTTCCACCCTTGCGGCAACACGGGCCGCGGATGCTGCGTCCCGATCCCTATCGCCCCCGGCACCTGGGCATGTATTTCCGACGCATCGAAATCCAGCGCCCGCAAGGCATCGAGCAACGGCGCCGCGTGCTCGAAATCCCCGGCTGCCGCCGCGGCGTGCATCTCGGCCTCGAGGCGGTCGCGGTTCGTTGCCATCTGTTCCTCCAGTCACCAATGCTGAAGCAACGCACCGCGCCACCAGATTGTTGCCGCCGGCACGATAACGCGCCTGCTTGCCAATCGGGCGGCAATCGCCGACATTTCCGCCGGGGAGACGGGCATGCGACCAGCATTGTTTCTGATGGCGGCACTGCTGGGCACCGCGCCGGTGGCGGCACAGGACGCCCCGGGGTTGGGCGAAGTCATCGTCACCGCCAACCGGCTCAACGCACGCTATGCCCAGCAAGATCGCCCCGTCGTCGGGCTGCGCCGGCAAGCCGATGGCGCGGCGTGGCAGGTCTCGTTTTCGTCGGACACCCGCGATGCCGAAACCCGCAAGCGCGAGATCCACGCCATGCTGCTCGCCGCCCTCGACCGGGCCGCTTCCGCCGGCATCGAGATCGTGACGGGCAGTTTCGCGCTGACCCCGGTCACCCGCGCCAATTATCAACTGCTGCCGCTGCAGCCAGCGGGACGAGTCGATACCAACCAGGTCGGCGTGATGATCAAGGTCAAGCTCGCCGGATCGACCGCCGTCGCCGAACAACGGCTCGCCGCCTTCATCAAGTCGGTGCCGCGGACAGGGCGCGGCGCCATCGACCGGACGGGCGCGCTGGCGCTGACCATCGTCGATCCCGATCAATATCGCGATGCCATCGTCAAGCTGGTTGCCGACAACAGCCGGCATTATGCCGCGATGTTCGGCCCCGATCATGCCGTCCAGGTCAGCGGCATCGACGCTCAGATTTTCTGGTCACAGGTCAGCGATACCGATGTCTTCCTCTATGTGCCGTATCGCTACACGATCGTGCCGCGATGAACCGTTCCGGAGCGCCCGCATGAAGGCCATCACAGTCGCGGCAATCGGCCTGTTGGCGCTGTGCAGCGCCGCCGCCGGCGCACAGGAAGACGATGCGGCGATGAGCGAAATCGTCGTCACCGGCGCGTGGCGCGGCAATAGCCGGGGCGCCGTGATCGCCGCGCCGAAGCCGCCCGTCATCGGCCTGCGGCGGGTTGCCGATTCAGCGGTGCGAGAGATCGAAATCGTTTCGGATTCGCGTGACCGGGCACTGCGCCGCCGCGAAGTCGAAGCGATGCTCCTCGCCGCGATCGATCGAGCGAAGCGTGACGGCTTCAGCCTTGTGACTGGCCAGTTCGAGCTTGCCGAGGTGACCCGCGCCAATTGGCAGGACAGGTTCCCCGGCCTGGCCGACAAGGCCGATGCCAGCGATGACGAAGATGAAGACGAGGACGGGGACGGGGACGGGGACGGGGACGGGGACGGGGACGGGGACGGGGACGGGGACGGGGACGAAGATGACGACAACAGGGCCAAACCGGCCTTCGAGGATGACGGCGCCAACACCCGGCTGCGCATGAAGGTGAAGACCCGGCTCGACGGTTCGATCGGCACTGCCCAGCAAAAGATCAGCGGCTTTGTCAAATCGGTTCCGGCGACCGGCCGCTCGCTGATCAGGCAGACCGGCGGCCTCGCGCTGACCATCATCAATCCCGAACAATATCGCGATGAAATCTATCGCCGCATCGCCGCCGGCGCCAAACACGCCGCCGGCTTCTACGATCCAGGCCAAGGCTTTGAAATCACAGGACTGGACCAAAGCATTGCCTGGAAACAGGTCGGCAATACCGACGTCTTCCTCTATATTCCGTACAGCTTTTCCATCAGCAAATAGCGCGGCAGCTCAGTCCTGCCGGAACTTGCCGCGCTGTGCGGGGTTGCTCGGCCCCGGGCGCGGGCCGCGCGGCCCCGCGGGCTTGCCGGCAAAACCGCCACCACCGGGCGCGCGCGCCAGGACGGGGCGATTGGGCCGGCCGGCGCCGGCGCCGCGCGGCGGCGGGCCATTGGCCGGGATGATGCGGATGCCGCCTTCGGGGCTGCGGTCTTCACCCTCGGTGCGGCGCAGCGCGTCGATGAAACGATCAGCCAGCGCACGCGGGATTTCGAAGCTGGTTTCCTCCGGCCCGATCTTGATCACGCCGATTTCGGCCTTGGTAACATGGCCGCGGCGGCAGATCAGCGGCAGCAGCCAGCGCGGATCGGCATTGAGCCGCCGGCCGACATCCATGCGGAACCACACCGTATCGTCGAAACCGTCGCGCGGTGCGTCCTTCATGCCGCGGTCGGTACGCGGCGGCGGGCCGCTGTTGTCGAGCAATTCCTCGACGCCGGGCATCTTCGAGCGGTGCATGCGCACCAGCGCCGCAGCGATATCCTGGGGGCTGCGTTCGGCGAGCAGGCGTTCGGCGAGCGCGCGATCTTCATCGTCGATCTCCACCGGCACTTCCATCAGTGCGGTGAGCAGGCGTTCATGATCGTTGCGGCGGATATCCTCGGGCCCCGGCACCGGCAGCCATTCGGCGTTGATCTTGGCACCGCGCAACATGCCATCGACCCGGCGACGCGCCGGATAGGGCACGATCAGCACGGCGGTGCCTTTCTTGCCGGCGCGCCCGGTGCGGCCCGAACGGTGCTGCAAGATCTCGGCATCGCGCGGCAATTCGACATGGATGACCAGCGACAGATTGGGCAGATCGATCCCGCGCGACGCGACATCGGTGGCAACGCAGATTCGCGCGCGGCGATCGCGCAACGCCTGCAACGCCTGGTTGCGTTCCGACTGCGAATGCTCGCCCGACAGGGCGACGGCATCGAAGCCGCGCTCGATCAGGCTGGCATGGAGGTGGCGGACATTGTCACGCGTCGCACAGAACAGCATCGCGGTCGGTGCTTCGTGGAAACGCAGCAGGTTGACGACGGCATTCTCAATATCGGCAGGCGCAACGGTGACCGCCTGATAGGCGATGTCGCCATGGCCACGGTCTTCGCCCACCGTCGAGATGCGCAGCGCATCGCGCTGGTAACGCTTTGCGAGCGCCACGATCGGCTTGGGGATGGTTGCCGAGAACATGAAGCTGCGCCGCGCTTCGGGGGTCGCATCGAGGATCTGTTCGAGATCATCGCGAAAGCCCATGTCGAGCATTTCATCGGCTTCATCGAGAATGGCGACCTTGATGCTGCCCAGTTGCAGCGCGCCGCGTTCGAGGTGATCGCGCAACCGCCCCGGCGTGCCGACGACAATATGGGCACCCTGGCCGAGCAGCTTGCGTTCCTTGCTGGCATCCATGCCGCCGACGCAGGTGGCAATGCGTGCGCCGGTCTTGCCGTACAGCCAGATCAGTTCGCGGCTGACCTGGAGCGCCAGTTCGCGGGTCGGCGCGATGACCAGCGCCAGCGGTGCGCCGGCACGATCGGCGCGGCCTTCATCGTTGAGCAACTGCGCCGCCATGGCGACCCCGAAGGCAACGGTCTTGCCCGAACCGGTCTGGGCGGAGACCAGCAGATCACGCCCTTCGGCTTCGGGCTGGAGGACGGCGGCCTGGACCGGTGTAGGGGCGGCATAACCACGAGCGGAGAGTGCTTCGGCGAGAAGCGGCGGCAGATTTTCAAAAGACATGCCACCCCTTTGCCCTAGTTTGCCACAAAACGCCATGTTTATGCTGCGAATGCGAAACGGCGCCGGTGGAGCCCTGCCCCGCCGACGCCGTTCCGGCGAAAAAAGCACCGCCGTTCCGGCGCAACAAGCACCGCCGTTCCGGCGAAAAAACACCGCCGTTCGGTTGCCGTGATGCGGCGGATCAGGGCGCCGACGCAGGCACCTTGGTCGCATTGGCCAGGCGTTCGAACTGCGATGCGCAGCCACTTTCGAGCAGCGCGGCGCCCAGTTCATCGACCGCCGTCGGTGCCTTGGCGAGCACCTTGACGGTCAGCATCGCCGGTGCGCCGGAGCCACTGACGACCTTGAAGGTGCCGCCGCTGCCGGCGACTTCGACCGGCCAATTGGCAATCGCGCTGCCGGCGGCGAAGGGCAGTGCCGCCGATTTGCCATCGGCGACGCGGGTTATAGTCATGCTGCCCGCCGCCATCGGTTCGGCGCGCCACACCGACAGCTTGGCGGCATCGATGGCGCAGACGGTGCCGCCGGCAGCGGCGTCGATCGCCCAGACGCCCGGGGGGGTCGGCTTGCCGGTCATTTCGCCACCCGAGCCGCGCACGGCCCCGATACGGGCGCGGCGTTCGGATTTCTGGGTGAGCAGTTCGGAAAAGGCGGTCGTTTGCGCCGTGGCGGTGGCCTGGTCGAAGCGGAAGCTGCCCGGGCCGGTGAAGCTGCGCGTGCCCTTGGCATCGAGCACGGTCAGCGTGTCACCCGATTTGAGCACCAGCGTCGCGGTTTCCGAAAGCTTCTGCCCGGGCTTGTAGGTGGCTGCCGACGGCCCGACGGCCCGCACCACCATCGGCACGGCCTGGGCCGGTGCGGGCAGCACCGCGACGGTTGCCGCAGCAAGAGCGGCGAATGACAGCGCCGAAGCGCCGAAAGATTTAATCGAGTTCATGGCTTCCTCCTGGTCCCACTTTTTCGAGACGTTTAACGAGATACGCAAGCGCGATGTCTTCCGGTGCACCCAGCGATCGCGCCCGCAATTCTTCCAATGCCGAATGGTCGCCCGAATCGAAGCGCGCGTAAAGAGCGGCGAACACCGGATCGGCAACGGCGCCGCCGACACCGAGTGGTTCATAAACTTCGATCGGCGCTTCGCGACCGCGCACCTGCACCCTGCCCATCGGCCGGAACTGTGCAAGATCATAGCGTTCGGCGGCTTCCCGGCTGATCAATACGGCGGTCTTCAATTGCTTGTTGGCGCCCTCTAGCCGGGCCGCAACGTTCATGCTGTCGCCGAGCGCTGTATATTGGATGCGCCCCTCGCCACCGAAATTGCCGACGATCGCCTTGCCGAAATGTAATCCGACGCGGGTGCGCCCGAGCTTTTTGCCCGCCGCGACTTCCTTCATCAATGCCTTGCCGGCGATGCTCATCGCGACGGCGCATTGCGCGGCGCGGGTCGCATCGTCGGGCCGGGCCAGCGGCGCGCCCCAGAACGCGACCACGGCATCCCCGACGAACTTGTCGATCGTACCGCCATATTTGAGGATGGTGACGCACATCACCTCGAGATATTCGTTGAGCATCGTCGCGACGATTTCCGGATCGAGCGTCTGGCACAGGCTGGTGAAGCCTTCGATATCAGTGAACAGCGCATAGATTTCGCGGCGCTCGCCATGCAGCTGCAACTGCCCGGGTTCGCGCAGGATCTGCTGCGCCACGTCGCGCGGCAGATACTTGCCGAGCGCGCCTTGTGCAAACCGCCGCTGTTCGGCGCCGATGATCCGCGCCGTGGTACTGGCGGCGATGATCGACAGCAGCCAGCCCAGCCCCAGCCCGAAGGCCGGCAGGCCATAGGTGTCGAAGCGATGGGTGTTTTCGAGCAGGAATGGCACCGCGGCGATGCCGACGACCTGGACCAGCCCCAGCGGCACGATGATGCGGATCGGCAGATCGAAGCCGCCGGTGATCGCCGCCAGCAGCACGACCAGCGCCGCCGCCAGCCACAGATAAAGGCTTGGGATCGGCGTCAGCTTCACGCTATCGAGCGCCTGCGCCACCAGGGTCGCGTGCAGTTCGACCCCGGCCGTGGTGTTCAGATCCGCCTGTGCACCTTCGACCTGCCTGTCGGGCGGCAAACGGCTGAGCGGCGTGAGAAAGCGGTCCGCCTCTGGCAGATCGGCACCGATCAGCACGATCTTGCCAGCGATCTGGTCACGCAGCGCCTCGGCAACCGCCGGATCACCGAACAGATCGACCGGGAATTTGGCGAACACCGGGCGTTCCCGATCGATCGGACGGCGAAAGACCACGGCGCCGGAGAATGTGTCATAGCCAAGGCTCTTGCCGGCAGCACCCGTCAGCGCGTTGACGAGCAGCGGCGGAGAAGCCGCCTTGGCCGGAGTCGGCCAGACTCGCCAGGCATCGTCATCATCGACATCGAGCCGGATCGACGCCGGCTTGACCGGGCCGCCCGCCAGCTTGGCGAACAGGTCCCGCATATGCGCTTCCTGATAGGTCATCACCTGCGCGCCATTGTCGACGATCGTTGAAAAGGCAAAGAAGGTCGGGGTTTGCAGGGTCGCCAGGTCAGCCATCAGCGCCGGGTCTTCTGGCTGGGGCGAATCGATGAGAATATCGACCCCGATGGCGCGCGGCTTCATCTTGTCGAGATTGGCCAGCGCCTTGCCGAGCAGCACACGATCGAGCGGCGAGCGCTTGCCGGTGGCCTGAATGGTGTCTTCGGTGAAAGTGACGATGACGATGCGATTGTCCTGTTCGACGCGCGGCGCCGTCACGGCGACACGCACATCATAGAGCGATCGTTCGAAACCCACCGTCAGCGGCAATTCCCAACCAAGCCGGGCCACGACCACCGCCAGCGCCAGGACACCGAGCGTTGCGACCAGCCGGATCCAGCCGGCCTGAACCAGCGCGCTGCGCAGTACCGCCAGCCGTTGCGTGATGACATTGACGTCCATGAAGCGCGTCGTCCCCCTTGGGCTGCAGGTTAACGGCGGTTACGCAGAATGTCAGCAGGCAGGATGCTAATTTCCTGCCGCAGGCGCGGCCGCGGCCTGGGCCGCCCCCGCTGCCCCTGCCCCTGCCCCTGCCCCTGCCCCTGCCCCTGCCAGCGGCTTGGCGGCATCGCCGACGATGGCAAAGCCCGACCAGTAATAGGGGTGCGACGTATCGAGCGCGTCCATCAGCCGGACCTGCGACGCGCGCAGCGCTTCGCCGACGCTCTGGCCGCCGGCATCGGTGAACAGGCCGGTGATCAGCGTCTTGGTCGCATCATAATTGTCGGGCACCGGCCAATGGCTGGCGATCACCGCGCGCGCGCCGGCGCCGACGAAAGCGCGGACCAGACCATCGAGCGCGAAATTGCCCCCGGTCGCCACGCCGGCATCGCGCGTGGCGGCGGCGGTCGCGGTACCGGCGGTATCGCAGGCCGACAGGATGATGGTGTCGGCATCCAATGACAGGTCGAAGATCTCGCGGAACGACAGCAGCCCGTCCGATCCGGCCTGGCCGAACGAGGTGAGCAGTGCCGGGCGCGCCGGGCATTCGGGGCGTGGCGCGGTGACCAGGCCATGGGTGGCGAAATGGATGACGCGGAAATCGCGCAGGTCGGCACGCCCCATCAACGCCGTGTCGGTGAATTTTTCGCCGGTGGTGACTTCGGCACTGCCGCGGCCGATCAGGCTGGCGCCGATGGTAAGCTCTACCGGCGAAATCGGGTTGCGCCATTCGCTGAGCGGCCATTCGCACTGGTCGCGCGGCGCGGTTACCAGGCCGGCAATGGCTTCCGGCCGGGCATTCTGGCCGAGCCCGAGATAGGCACGGCTGCCGCGCGACGGCGCCAGCGCCCGCACATCGAGGAAGGAACGCGGGCTGACCGCGGTCGACACGATGCGGGTGCGGCCCAGCCAGGCGATGCCGCGCATGTCGAAAGCATCCCCGGCGGGATCGGCAAGCCGCTTTTCATAGACAGCGAGCCCCTCGTCGTCGGTGATCAGCAAATTGACCGGCAATTGCAACAAGGCGCCATCGGGTTCGAACACGAGGTGGCGGACCGCAGGGATCGCTGCATCGATGGGGCCGAACAGCGCCAGGTAAAGCCGGCGCGCCGCCAATGCATCGAAGGGGTAGGTCGCGGGGCGGCCGTTTTCGAACTTGACGATGGTATCGCGCAGGCCCGAGACGATGGTGCCCAATTCGCTGCTCGACGCGCCGACGCGCAGGATGCTGGCACCGCCGCTCGCCGCCACGAACAGCGCATAGGCATCGTCGCCGACGAGCACGAGCTTGTAATAGGCTTCCCCGGGGCGCAGCTTCGATTGCAGGTCGGCGAGCGTCACGACATCGTTGGTGACGCTGCGATAGCGCGGGAAATCCGACAGTTTCGCCAACACGGCGGTCTGGTCACGCCCCAGCGCTTCGCGGCGCTGGCGTAGCGCCTGCGCCTTTGCATCGTCATCGGCCTCGGGCACCGTCTTGGCGGCGAGGATGGCGATTTCGCTGTCGGCGCGCACGATATCGCGCGACAGGGTGACCGACTGGCGGAACAGGCTGGCGGCGGCATCGCTGCCCCCGGACAATTCGCGCGCCAGCACCGCCTGCGTCTGGGCGACACCCGGGCGCACGAGGATCTGGCTGGCATCGAAGAAATCGCCCGCCGCGCCGGCATTGCCCTTTTTGCTGCTGTCGACGAGCAGCGCGAAATAGGGCCCGACCAGTGCGCGCACCGCCTGGCCGGCACCCGGGGTGCCCGGGCTCGCCTTGATGATGTCACGATAGAGCCGCGTCGCGCCATCGGCATCGCCTTGCCGCGCCAGCAACGCCGCGAGCCGCGCCTGCGCCACCAGATAGGCCGCCGAATTGGGAAATTCGGTGCCGAACAAGGCCGCCGCCGCGGTCAGCGAGGCCCGCGCCGCATCGGCCTGGCCGCCGCGTTCCTCGATGATGGCGCGTTCGGTGGCGACCCCGGCCTTGAGCCAGCCCGAGCTCTTCACCTGGCCCTGGCGCACCGCATCGAGCCGGCGCACGGCATCGGCGAGCGCGGTGCGCGCCTCGTCATCGCGGCGCAGGCTGCGCAACGCGGCACCTTTCAGATAATCACCCTGGGCGTCGAGGATGGCGCTGCGTTCCTCGGGCGTCAGCCGCGCTTCGACCTTGGACAGGCTGCCCAGCCCGGTATCATCGCCATTCAGTTTCTGCGACAGCGGCACATCGATGAAGCCGACAGCGACCCGTTCACGATCCAGCCCCGACAGATCGACGGTGCGGGTTGTTTCCAGCGCCGTCAGCGCGGCTTGCGGGCGCCGCCGGTTGAGCTCGTGCATGGCGCGGAAATTGCGATCGAGCCGCAGCACCACCGGGTCCGACCGGTCGAGCGCCGCGCCGGCGCGGGTGAACAGCGCATCGGCTTCGGCAAAATTGCCGAGATTGGACTGCTGGAGCGCCTGGTTGACGAGATATTCGGCCGAGCGGTTGAACCCCGGGCTGCCCTGGCGATTACGCTCGACGAGCAGGTCGAAGAATTCCGATGCCTCGGCAAAGCTGCCGGCATTGTTGCGGACATAACCTTCGGCGAGCGCCTGGGTCGGATCGAGGCTGCCGGCCTGGATACGCGCGAACGCCGCCGGATCTCCCGCCGCGGTCGAGGCGACCTCGACATCGCCGCCGACGGGCGCATCGGCGATGAGCGCGCGCAGCGCCAGCCGCAGCGCCGAGCCATAGCCGGTCAGCCCTTCGGCGACATACAGCGTCTTGCCGCGCGTCAGGGTATAGACCGAATAGGCCAACCCCTGCTGTTCGCAGGCGGCGCGGCGAACATCGGCGATTTCGGCAATGTCACCCGGGCCGGGCGCCGCACAAATGATATCGGACCCACGCCCCGCCGCCAGCCGCGCCGCGGTCGTGTCCGCCTTGCCGCCCAGCCGCAGCGCGAACAGCTTGCCCACCGGCGCCGCGGCATCGCGGCAGGTGATCCGGTAGCCGCGGTCGAACATGCTGGCGAGCACCGGATCGGCGACGCGATTCTGCGCCGTGCACAATACCCCGCCGCTGCCGATACGGAAACTGTCGGCAAGCTTCAGATCGGCGGCCGCCACCGGTGCCGGGGCGGCCAGCGCGATACCGAGACCGAGGGCGAGCAGGCGGCGCCTCATGGCTGCACCCCGCCGCCGGCCGGCAGGTCGAGCCACAGCGCCGGGTTGCCGCCGCCGGTGACCGGATCGGTAATCGACACATCGTCGATGGCGCTCGACAGGTCGACGAGCCGGCTGATGCGCATCTGCGGCAGCTTTTCGGCGGCTTCGATGGCTTCTTCCTCGACCTCTTCAGGGGTCTTCTGCACTTCATCGGTCAACGCGACGACAGTGTTGCCGATGTTGGCAACAATCATGCCACCTTCATCCGGTGCCAGGCCGCAAATATTGCCGACAACACAGGTGTTGACCGTGGAGGTGGCGGTAAAGCCCGCCGGCGCGTCGGTAGCGCTGGCAAAGCGGATGACATCGATGGTCTTCTGGTTGATCTGGAAGGTGCCCGCCGTATCCTGGGCACGGCCGTTTATGACAACGTCGAGCGCCGTCGTGCCGCTCGGCCGGACGCTCAGACCGCCGCTGCCGGCGCTGAACCCGGCCTTTTGTTCAAGGCTGCCGCTGTTCTGGATGAGGAAGCTGGCCTGTGCCGAAATCAGGATCTTGTCAGCGGCGATGGCGCCGGCGAGATCGGGGGTTGCCGCCGCCGCCGCCAGCGCCGTGTCACGCCCGGCAAAGCTGGCGTTGCTGGCCAGCTGCCCCAGAATGTCGGCGGTCGCCACCCAGATGCTGGCGCCCCACAAATCGAGATTGCCGCCCAACGCGCCGCCGCTCGCCGTCCCGCTGATCCTGCCGCCGGCATCGGTCGCCACTTCGATGCGCTGCCCGACCGACAGCCGCAGCGTGTCGCCGGCGCCCGCGCCGGTCAGCGCCAGCGCGCCGTTGACGCGGATGCTGCCGCCGGTGACCAGCGCCAGCGTCCGACCATTGGTCGCAGCGCCGCTGCCGGCGAAGTTCAGGGCCTGGACCGTCATTGTCTGCGGCTGGCTGCCCTGCGCCGTGATAGTCAGCGCCATCGCCGCGATCCGCCCGGCTTCGGCATTGCCGAGCACATAGCCGCTGCCGCTGTCGTTGCCGCCGCCCAGCGTGATGGCGCTGGCGTTCGACACGATGGTGAGCGCGACACTGCTCGTCGCACTAGTGCCGAGCCCGGCGGCGATGGCGATATCGGCCGAGGTGACGGCGATCGTCGGCGCCGAGACCGCGCCGGTGAAGCTGGCCAGCGCGCCGCTGTCGATGGTTGCCGACGTGGCCGCCGTGATGCCGGCAAGGGTGACATTGCCCGTCGCCGCTGCCGCGAAGCGCCCGGTGTTGAGCGCGCCGGTCATCAGCACCGGCCCGCCGATGCGCACCGGCGCCAGCGCGAACAGCGGTGCGAAGTCGAAGCCCGACGCCGCGCCGAGCGCATCGAGCGTGCCGGCAAAAGGCGTGAACATGCTGGCGTTGGCGAAGAAGGTCGTTCCTTGCGTGCCGGTGCTGATGCTGGTGCCGGCAAAGCCCGTGGCGGCCAGCCCGGCGAACGACGCCGTGGTGCTGATCGCGCCGGTGCTGATGCTGCCGTTTGCCGAAAGAACGCCGATATTGCCGCGCGCCGTGATCGCCCCGGTGCTGACGGCGCCGAGCCCGTTGATGCCGACCTGATACGCTGCGCCCTGCGCCTGCGACGCCCGCAGGCTGCCGGCATCGATGCTGCCGGTGGTGATCGTCGACCCGGCGACCGCCGTATCGCCAAAGCCGATCGCCACAGAATCCCCGGCGCTGATGCCGGCGGTGGTGATGGTGCCGCCGGCTTCGAGATCGATATCGCCTTCGCCGCGCAGCGCGCCCAGCGCCAGTGTGCCCGTGCTGCGGATATCGAGCAGCCCGCCGGCGTTGATGGGGCCAAGGTTGAGCGAACCCGAACGAATGGTCACCGCACCGGCCGCGTTGATTGCGGCACTGCCGCTGAGCGACCCCGTTGTCGCGATGCGCAGCGTGCCGGTATCGATCGTGCCGCCCAGCGCCACCGGCCCGGCGAGCGCCACCGGAGTCGCGGTGACCAGCCCGGTGTAGTTCGCATTGCCATTGGCATCTTCGGTGACGAGCGCAGCCATCGTGTCGGCGGCGATCAGTGCCAGCCCGTTGCCGGTGGTGCGGATACTGCCGACCGAAACCCCGGTGCGCGCCAGCAAGGCCATCGATTCACCCGTGGTGATCGCGCCGGCGGTGATGCTGCTGCCCAGCGCCGCCAGGCCGACCGGGCCGCGCGCGTTGATCGCGCCGACAGAAATCGCCCCGGCGCTGCGCACCCCGACGCCATATTGCGCCAGCGGGTCGGCGGACGCCGCAACGATCCCGGCATCGATCGTCCCTGTCGTCACCCCGGCGCCGACCAGATTGACCGAATCCCCGGCGCTGAGCGTGCCGGTCGTCAACAGGCCGCCGCTGGTCACCTCGATATCGCCT
This sequence comes from Polymorphobacter sp., assembly GCA_044373875.1. GTDB lineage: Bacteria > Pseudomonadota > Alphaproteobacteria > Sphingomonadales > Sphingomonadaceae > Sandarakinorhabdus. The sequence continues at coordinate 8,225 of JBILPK010000051.1, read as the reverse complement.
TCAGCGCGCAGGTCACCCAGCGTCAGCGCGGTATCGCTGAGCAGTTCGAGATCGGCACCCGCGGTGATCGGACCGAGCGTCAGCGCCGCGCCTTCGATGTAGATGTCGCTGCTCGCCGTCAGCGCCGCGAGGGTGACGGTGCCGGTTGCCGCCGCCTTGAACTGGCCGGTCGTCACCGCGCCGGTGATGTTCAGATCGCCGACCAGCCGCATCGGCGTCACCGCGAACAGCGCGGCATAATCGGGGTTGCCCGGCAGATCGAAGTTGATCAGCGGCGCCTGGAGGTGCGAGGCGATATAGACGCCGCCCGCCGTCGGCGTGGTGATCGCGCCGGTGGTGATGCCGAGCCCGTCGAGGAGGGTGATCGAGGTGCCGGCCTCGAGATCGCCGGTGACCAGCGAGCCGCCCTGGGCGATGATGCCGATCGAGCCCTTGGCGCGGACATTGCCGACATCGGTGGTGCCGGTCGAATCGACGAACAGCAGGAAATTGTCGCTCGGCCCGGCAAGCGGATTAGTGATGCCGGTATCGATGTTGCCGGTCTTGATGATCGGTGCGACGCCATTGGGCTGCGGCGTCACGGCGCGCAGGAAGATCGAATCGGCGGCGCTGAGATCGCCGGTGGTAATGTTGCCGATCGCACTGATGCGGATATCGTCTTCCGACCGGACAGCGCCGAGCACGACATCACCCGTGCCATCCACCCCGGCGCGGGCGGTGATCGACACGCCGCCGCCCGCCACGATCGACCCGGTGGTCAGGTCGCCGAGCGAGGTCAGCGCCACAGCCCCGGCCGCCGCGATGTTGCCGATGGTCAGCGCGGTATCGACCGTCAACGACAGCGGGCCGCCCAGCGTCAGGTCGCCAAGGACCTGCGAATCGGCGTTGAGCACCGAGCCGAGCGCGGCGGTAACCGTGCCCGAGATCAGGATACGACCCGAGGCGGCGGCCTTGAACAGCCCGGTCGTCACATCGCCATTAACGATGATATCGCCCGTCAACCGCGCCGGGTTGGCGGCGAACAGCGGCGCATAATCGGGGTTGCCGGCGCGATCGAAGCCGATCAGCGGCTTTTGTGCATTCGACGCGATGAACACCCCGCCGTCGAGCGGCGTTTCCAGCGTGCCGCTTGTCACGCCATTGGCGGCGAGCAGCACGATCTGGGTGCCCGCGGTCACCGCGCCGGCATCGATCCGCCCGGTCGATACCACCCCGGCGGAACCCGCGACCATGATAGCGTCGAGCCCGACATCGCCGCCGGCATCGACAAAGACCAGACCGCGCCCACCGGGTGCCGCATCAACCAGCCCGGCATCGATCGCGCCGGCATCGATCCGCCCGTCGCTGCGCAGGAACAGGCGGTCGCCAACGCTGATCGCGCCGGTCAGGATCGTGCCCCCGGCCGTCAACCGCGCATCGCGCCCGGCGCGGATGGTGCCGGCCAGGATATCGGCATCGGCGTTGACATTGATATCGATGCCGGCGCGGATATTGCCGACCGCGACGCCGCCGGCATCGATATACAGGCTGCGCGCGGCATCGATGGCACCGCTGCCGAACTGCCCCGTCGCCGCCGCGGCAAAATCACCGGTCACGACCGGGCCGCCAATGGTGATGTCGCCGGCCAACCGGGTCGGGCGCACCGCGAACAGCGCCGCATAATCGGGGTTGCCCGCCATGTCGAAGGTGATTAGCGGCGCCTGCAGATGCGAGCCGAAATAGACGCCGCCGGTTGCCAGCGTGGTGATCGACCCGGTGGAAACCCCCAGGCCGTCGAGCAGCACGATGGTGCCGCCCGCCACCAGCGCACCCGTGGTCAGCGAACCGCCCTGCGCGATGACGCCGATGGACCCCGCCGCCGAGACAGCGCCGAGCGCGACATTGCCAACGCTGTCGACGTACACGCCCTTGGCCGAGCCCGGGGCGGCAAAGGGCGCAACAAGGCCGGCATCGATGGCGCCGGTGGTGATGGTCGGCAGGCCCTGCGCCGATGCGGCGGCGCGCAGGAACACCGAATCCCCGGCGCTGAGGGTCGTCGTCGTCAGATCGCCGGTGCTGGTGAGATCGATATCGTTCCCGGCGCGGATCGCACCGATGTCGAGCCGTTGCCCGGTCAACTGCGTGCTGCCACCACTGGTCAGCGCGCCGGTGACGAGATTGCCGCCAGCATCGATGACGATATTGCTGCCCGCCTGTGCCGCACCGATGGTGAGATCGGTGCTGGTGACAAGGCCGAGATCGGTGCCGGCATCCAGGCCGTTGAGCGCCAGCCGCCCGGCATCGAGCTGTACCGCGCCGACGGTCGTCACGGTGCCGCTGATCCCCAGGGTAAAATCGGCCGCGGCGCGCAAATTGCCGGCGTCGACATCGCCATCGATACCGATGACACCCGCCAGCCGCACCGGCGCTGCCGCCTTCAGGGCGGCGAAATCGAAGCCCGCAGGCGGTGCCAGCGGATCGATATCCGCCGGCAACAACGCCGCCATCGATGCATCGGCAAGATAGGCCGTGCCTGCGACCGCCAGGCCGCGAGTGGCGATACCGGTACGCGCCAGCGCGGCGAAATCGCTGTCGGTGGCGACGCTGCCGGTGGTGATGCCGCCCTGTTGCGACAACAGCCCGACATTTCCGCGTGCCGCGATCGCGCCGGTGCCGATGTCGCCGAGATCGGTGAACACGCCGATCTGGTAACCCGCCTGCGGATCAGCCGACGCGCCGACAATCCCGGCGTCGAGCGCACCGGTGATGATGCTCGCCGGCGCTCCCGGCGCGCCGTCGAAGCGGATTTCGATCGAATTGCCGGCGCTGACGGCCGCTGTCGTGATGTTGCCACCGCCGACAATCGCGATGCTCTGGCCGCCGCGCACACTGCCGACGCCCAGCGCCGCGCCCGATACCAGGTCGATCCGCCCCGCCGCCAGGACAGTGCCCAGCGCCACGCCATTGCCGCTGATCAGCAGGGTGCCGCCGGCGCTGGCATTGCCCGCCGACGCAGCGCTACCCGCCACCAGCTGCAGACCGCCGCTACTGGCATCGAGGGTGCCGAGCGTGGCAGCACCGGCCGCGGCAAGGTCGATCGCCAGCGCCCCCAGGGCAACGCTTCCTGCCGAAACCAGATTGCCGGCCATCAGCCCGCCCTGCGATTGCAGGCTGATAAGGCCGGCGGCATTGATGGCACCCGCCGACAAAGCCGTCGCGGCGCGCACATCGATGCGCGTGCCGCTGCTGACAGTCGCCAGCCGCACATCGCCACCATCGATCACGATCGCCCCGCTGGCGCCCAGCAGGCCGCTGACCCTGGCGATACCGGTATTGGCCAACCGGAACTGCCCGGTCGTCACGGCGCCGCCGATCAGCACATCGCCGGTCAGACGCGCCGGAGTCGCCGCGAGCAACGCTGCAAAATCACGTCCGCCATTGCCGGTATCGACGATCAACCCGGCCTGGCTGTCTGAGGCGATATAGATGCTGCCGCCGGTACCGGTGGCCAGCGGGCCGGTCGTCACGCCCGTGCCGCCGAGCAGCGCCACGACCGGCCCCGCGGTAACCGAACCAAGACCGATCGCGCCGCCACGGGCGATCACGGCGACCGCGCCCGGGGTGGTGATCCCGGCAATCCCGACATTGCCGCGAGCATCGGCCGATACCGTTGCTTGCGCGCCGATGGCACCGGTCGTGATCGCGCCGGCCCCACTGGTCAGCAATTCGACCGCGCCGCCCGCAACGATGCCTGCCGTCGTCAAGGCCCCGACACTCGCCAGCGCCACGCCGCCACCGGCATCGAGCGCGCCGAGATTGAGCGCCGCCCCGCCGGTAACGTCGATAGCGGTCGCTGCCATCAACGCACCGGTGCCGATTGTGCCGCCTGCCGAAAGACCAATGCCGGCACCGCTGCTGGTGATCGTCGTCGCCGACAGGCCGCTGGTTGCGGTAACCAGCACTGGTCCGACCGCCACGATCGCGCCGCTGTCGATATTCGCGCCGCCCAACGTCACCACGCCGCCACCGTTGATCGCACCAGTGCCGAGGTCGCCACTTGCAGCGACCACAATGTCACCACCGGCGGCCAGCGCTCCCAGCCTCGTGACACCGCCATTGACTGAAATACCCGTCGCCGCGTCGAGCGCACCGGCATCCAGCGTGCCACCAGCGGCAAGCGCAATACCGCTGCCGCTGCTGGTGATGTTCAGCGCAGCAAGCGAGTTTGCAGCGGTCAGCGCGACCGGCCCCACCGCCGCGACCGCTTCGCTGTCGATATTCGCGCCGCCCAGCGTCACCGCGCCGCCAGCGTTGATCGCCCCGGTGCCGAGGTTGCCGGTCGCCGTGACCACAACGTCACCACCGGCGAGCAGCGTGTCCAGTGTCGTGACACTGCCGCTGACCGAAATACCCGTTGCCGCGTCGAGCGCACCCGCCGTCAGCACACCGCCAGCGGTGAGGGAAATGCTGCTGGCGCTACTGGTGATGTTCATCGCAGCAAGCGAATTCGTGGCGGTCAGCGCAACCTGGCCCACTGCCACGATCGCGCCGCTGGCGATGGTGGCGCCGCCCAGGGTAACGCCGGCGCCCGAATTGACGGTGCCATGGCTGAGCGCATCACCGGCCGCGAGCGAAACCGCGCCACCAGCTTGCAAGGCGCCGGCCAGCACCGCATCGACCGCCGTCACGGCGATCGCGTTGACTGCCGTCGCGTTCGCCAGAGTTGCGCCGCCTGCGGCGGTGATCGAGACGCCCTTGCTTGCCGTCAGCGTGCCCGCCGTGATGCTGCCGGCATTGGTGGTCGCCAGTGTGATCCCGGCGCCCGAAATGGTGCCCGTTGCCAGTGCGCCGGCGGCCGCCACATCGACATCACCGCCAGCCAGCAACGCACCGAGCGTGGTCGCCCCGCCGGTGCTGGCGATCGTCGATGCCGCCGCAAGGGCGCCGGTACCGATGGCGCCGCCCGCCATCAGATCGATGCTGCTGCCGCTGCTGGTGATCGTCGTCGCCGTCAGCGCGCCGGTTGCCGTCAACGCCATCGGCCCGACAGCGGCAATCGCCGCCGTATCGATGCTCGCGCCGCCCAGCGTCACCGCGCCGCCGCCGGTGATCGCCCCGTTGGTCAGCGCAGCGCCCGCGATGACCACAACGTCACCACCGGCGAGCAGCGTGTCCAGTGTCGTGACACCGCCGCTAACCGAAATACCCATCGCCGCGTCGAGCGCACCGGCATCAAGCCCACTGCCAGCGGCGAGGGAAATACCGCTGCCGCTGCTGGTGATGTTCATCGCAGCGAGCGAATTTGCGGCGGTCAGCGCAACCGGCCCCACAGCCACGATCGCGTCGCTGTCGATATTCGCGCCGCCCAACGTCACCGCGCCGCCGCCGGTGATCGCGCCAGTGCCGATGTCGCCACTTGCAGCGACCACAATGTCACCATCGGCGGCCAGCGCTCCCAGTGTCGTGACGCCGCCGTTGACCGAAATACCCGTCGCCGCGTCGAGCGCACCGGCCGTCAGCACACCGCCAGCGGTGAGGGAAATACCGCTGCCGCTGCTGGTGATATTCATGGCAGCAAGCGAATTAGAGGCGGTCAGCGCAACCTGGCCCACCGCCACGATCGCGCCGCTGGTGATCGTGGCGCCGCCCATCGTAACGCTGACGCCCGAATTGATTGTGCCATTGCTGAGCGCACCACCGGCCGCGAGCGAAACCGCGCCACCAGCTTGCAACGCGCCGGCCAGCACCGCATCGACCGCCGTCACGGTGATCGCGTTGACTGCCGTCGCATCCGCCAAAGTTGCGCCGCCTGCAGCGGTGATCGAGACGCCCTTGCTTGCCGTCAGCGTGCCCGCCGTGATGCTGCCGGCATTGGTGGTCGCCAGTGTGATCCCGGCGCCCGAAATGGTGCCCGTTGCCAGTGCGCCGGCCGCCGCCACATCGATATCACCGCCGGCCAGCAACCCACCGAGCGTTGTCGCCCCGCCGGCACTGGTGATCGTCGATGCCGCCGTAAGGGCGCCGGTGCCGATGGCGTCGCCCGCCATCAGATCGATGCTGCTGCCGCTGCTGGTAATCGTCGTCGCCGTCAGCGCGCCGGTTGCCGTCAACGCCACCGGCCCGACAGCGGCAATCGCGGCCGTACCGATGCTCGCGCCGCCCAACGTCACCGCGCCGCCGCCGGTGATAGCGCCGGTGCCAAGGTCACCGCTCGCGGTGACGAGTATGTCGGTGCCAGCCAGCAATGTGCCCAACGTCGTGACCCCGCCGCTGACAGAAATGCCCATTGCCGCATCGATCGTGCCGGCATCCAGCGCGCCGCTGGCAGAGAGAGAAATACCGCTGCCGCTAATGGTAATGTTCAGCGCAGCGAGCGAATTTGCGGCGGTCAGCGCAACCGGCCCCACCGCCGCGATCGCGTCGCTGTTGATATTCGCGCCGCCCAGCGTCACCGCGCCACCGCCGGTGATCGCGCCGGTGCCAAGGTTGCCGGTCGCCGCAACCAGAACGTCACCACCGGCGAGCAGCGTGCCCAGTGTCGTGACACCGCCGCTGATCGAAATACCCGTTACCGCGTCGAGCGCGCCAGCGTTCAGCGCGCCGCCCGCGTTAAGGATGATACCGCTGCCGCTGCTCTTGATGGTCATGGCAGCAAGCGAATTGGTGGCGGTCAGTGCAACCTGGCCCAGTGCCATGATCGCGCCGCTGTCGATGGTGGCGCCGCCCAGCGTGACCGCCCCGCCGCCGGTGATCGCCCCGTTGGTCAGCGCGCCGCTCGCGGTGACCAGTATATCGGCGCCAGCACGCAATGTGCCCAGCGTCGTGGCGCTGCCGCTGACCGAAATAGCCGTCGCTGCGTCGAGCGCGCCGGCCGCGAGCGCGCCGCCGGCGCTCAAGGCGATGCCGGCGCCGCTGCTGGTGATGGTCGTCGCGGCTAGCGCCCCGCTAGCCGTGAGCGCCGCCGAGCCTGCCGCCAGGATCGCATTGGTGCCAATATCGGCGCCGTTCAGGCTCACCGCGCCGCCGCCATTGATCGCGCCGGTGCCGAGGTTGCCGCTCGCCGTAACGAGGATGTCCCCGCCGGCACGCAGCGTCGCCAGGCTTGTTGCTCCGCCACCGACCGAAATACCCGTTGCCGCGTCGAGCGCACCGGCCGTCAGCACGCCGCCGGCGGTAAGGGAAATGCCGCTGGCGCTGCTGGTTATGTTCAGCGCAGCAAGCGAATTTGAAGCGGTCAGCGCCACCGGACCGACTGCCACGATCGCGCCGTTATTGATACCGGCGCCGCCCAGCGTCACCGCGCCGCCACCGTTGATTGCGCCGGTGCCGAGGTCGCCACTTGCAGCGACGATAATGTTCCCACCGGCGAGCAGGCTGGCCAATGTCGTCGCACCGCCGCTGACCGAAATGCCCATTGCCGCGTCGAGCGCCCCGGCATCCAGCGCGCCGCTGGCCGCGAACGTGATGCCACTTCCGCTGCTGGTGATGTTCATGGCAGTCAGCGAATTCGCCGCAGTCAGCGCAACCGCCCCCACCGCCGCGATCGCGCCGCTGTCGATATTCGCGCCGCCCAGCGTCACCGCGCCGCCACCGTTGATCGCGCCGGTGCCGAGGTCGCCACTTGCAGCGACCAGAATGTCACCACCGGCGGCCAACGCTGCCAGGGTCGTGACGCCGCCGTTGACCGAAATACCCGTCGCCGCGCCGAGCGCACCGGCATCCAGCGCGCCGCCGGCAGCGAGCGTGATGCCGCTGGCGCTGCTGGTGATGTTCAGCGCAGCAAGCGAATTTGAAGCGGTCAGCGCCACCGGCCCCACCGCCACGATCGCGTCGCTGCCGATATTCACGCCGCCGAGCGTTACCGCGCCGCCGCCGGTGATCGCGCCGGTGCCGAGGTTGCCGGTCGCCGTGACCAGAATGTCTCCACCGGCGAGCAGCGTGCCCAGTGTCGTGACACCCCCGCTGACCGAAATACCTGTCGTCGCGTCGAGCGCACCGGCGGTCAGCGCGCCGCCAGCGGCAAGCGCAATACCGCTGCCGCTGCTCCTGATAGTCATGGCAGCAAGCGAATTGGTGGCGGTCAGCGCAACCTGGCCCACTGCCACAATCGCGCCGCTGTCGATGGTGGCGCCGCCCAGGGTAACGCCGGCGCCCGAATTGACGGTGCCATGGCTGAGCGCATCACCGGCCGCGAGCGAAACCGCGCCACCAGCTTGCAAGGCGCCGGCCAGCACCGCATCGACCGC
>JBILPK010000050.1:0-20626 GCA_044373875.1 Polymorphobacter sp. | reverse complement strand
TGCCATATTGAGCGTGCCACTGCGTCGCGCAACCGGTTGCGACGTTTGGGAGAGTGTGATGCGTAACCGTGCCCCAGTGCAGACCCCTGTGCGGACCCTTTTCTGGCTGGTCGGACTGACCGTTGTGGCGCTCGCCAGCAGCGGTTGCAGCCGTATTCGCCAGTCGCAAGGCTATCTGATCGACGAAACCCTGCTGACCTCGATCCAGCCAGGCGTCGACAACCGCGATTCGGTGGCGAAAACGCTCGGCCGCCCGACCTTTTCGGCGCAGTTCGATGCCGGCGAATGGTATTATGTCTCGCGCAACACCGGCCAATATGCCTTTGCCAACCCCAAGGTGCTCGAACAGTCGATCCTGATCATCAGCTTCGACAAGGCCGGCAACGTTGCCAAGGTCGAACGCCGCGGCATGGAACAGGTAGCGCGCATCTCGCCCGAAAAGGACAAGACGATCACGCTGGGCCGCGACACAGGCTTCCTCGAGGAGCTGTTCGGCAATCTGGGCAGCGTCGGCGCCGGCGGGCTCGGCGGCGGGCCGAATACCAGCAACACCGGGCGCGATGGACCGCGTTACAAGTAACGCCGCTCAGAACGGCTTCACCGACCCCAGCCAGCTCGTTGCGAACAGCAGCGCATAGACGGTGAACACCCAGCGCCGCGTGCCGTCCATGGTGGCGCGCAGCGGCCCTTCGGTGGCATCCGATGATCCCTGTTCGATCAGCGCCATCAGCTGCGGCCCGACCGGTTTGAAGGCATGGTCGATCATGATCGCGGCCGCAAAGATCATCCCGAACAGCAGCGCCTTCCACGCCAGCCAATGTTCGGCGAGCGGCGCACCGCCGGCCAGCGAAAGCCCGCCCAGCCCCAGATAGAACGCCGTCAGCGCATAGCGCAGCCAGCCTTCGATGCGGCGGTCGCGCGCGGCGCGCGGCGTCATGTCATGGGCATGGGCATCCCAGACCAGCCACAGCCAGAACAGCCCGACCGCCCAGCCGGCAACGACGCCCCACAGCGGCAGCGCCGCCCACCAGCCGCCAGCGTACAGCAACGTCAGCGACATCGGCACCATCAGCGCCCAGGCCGAACGCGGCCCCATGTCGATGGCAACGAGCAGCTTGAGCAGCGTCAGCCGTTCGGGCAGCGAATAGGTCCGGATGCGGAAATGCTGGCCGAGCACGAAGACGCCAAGGTCGCCCCCCAGCCACAGCACGAAGAGCAGCAGGTGCGCGTAAACCAGCGTGGGATAGAGCATCACAGCCCCTCGAAGATGGCGACATGGAATTCACCGGCGCCGGTGCGCAGCGGTTTCACCTCGTCCTGATATTGCGCATCGGCCCAGAAGGCTTCGGCGGCGGCGCGCGACGGGAAGCGCGCGCAGACGATGCTGGTGCCATCGGGCCAGTCTTCCAGCGGCACCGCCGCCTTGCCGAGAAACAGGTAATGGCCGCCGTGCCGATCATAGAGCCCCGATGCCGCCAGCGCGCGGGAATAGGCGCCCATGCGCGCGCCATCGGTCACCTTTGCGGTGACGAGCAGAAAGGCTGGCCGGGGCAATGTCTCCGCCTGTTGGGCATTCATGGTTGTTCATTCCGACTGTTGCGCAAACGCGACTATCCCGCGCAAGAAAGCGTGTGTCAAAGATTTGTCCGGACAACTCTGTTGCAAAGCAGCGAAAACCCGGCAAGATTGAAGGGCACGCCTGCGTCGGAGGGACGCCGGGCCGGGCAATCGGGGATTTCGGGAGATGATGGTGACGAAAAGCAACATCCGCAGCGGCAGCCGCGGCGCGCTGCTCGCCGCGACGATCTGCGGGGGCCTGATGATCGGCGCTCCGGCGCTCGCACAAACCGCGACGACCGCCGCCGCCAGTGATTCCGAGCTGTTGCCCGATATCATCGTCACCGCGCAGCGCCGAAAGGAATCGGCGCAGAACGTGCCGATCGCGGTCAGCGCCTTTTCGGCCGACCTGTTGTCGCAGCGCGGCATCGCGACGCCGCTGCAGCTGATCCAGTATGTCCCCAATTTGTTCGGGTCGAACAACACCGGGCTGGGCTCGGCCAACGCCTATTATATCCGCGGCCTCGGCAATACCGAGACCATCGCCTCGTTCGATCCGCCGGTAGGCACCTATGTCGACGACATCTACATGTCGCGCCAGAACGGCAACAATTTCGCCTTCTTCGATCTCGACCGGATCGAAGTGCTGCGCGGGCCGCAGGGCACGCTGTTCGGCCGCAACACCACCGGCGGCGCCGTCAACGTCATCATGAAGCGCCCGTCTGACACGCTCGGCGGCTTCCTCGAAGCGGCTTATGGCTCGTACGACAAGAAGCTGATCCGCGGCTCGATCGACCTGCCGCTCAACGAGATGATCCAGGTCAAGATCTCGGGCTATTTCCAGGATGACGATGGTTATGTGAACAACACCAAGACCGGGGAGCGCAACAACGACAGCGATCTCGCCGGCCTGCGCGGTGCCGTGCAGCTCAAATTCACCGAAAATCTCACCTGGAACCTCGCGGCGACCTATACCCGCAACGATGGCGAGAACCTGATCAACTTCAATTGCGATCCGCTCAACCCGTCGAACTGCAACGGCCGCTTCAATTCGACCGGCATCCGCACCAGCTATCCCGCCGGCACCACCAACCCGTTCTCGACGCTGGGCATTTCCGGGCGCAAGGCCAATTACGCGCTGGGCAATGAAACCAACACCCAGATGTACACGTCGAACCTGGAACTGGCGCTCGGCGATGATTTCACCGTCAACGCCATCACCGGCTTCATCAATCTGAAGCAGCAATATCTGCTCGATTTCGCCGATGGCCGCGGCCTGCCCAGCGTCGCCAACCCCAATCCGGTGGCCAACGGCTATCCCGCCGGCGGCTTCGTCATCACCAATGATGGCAAGCACAATCAGTTCACCCAGGAACTCAAGCTCAACGGCTCGGTGTTCGATGGCCGGGTCCAGTTCGTTACCGGCTTCTTCTACTTCAACGAGAACAACACCACCGATTTTGCCGATGTCTTCAACCTGGGGCCGATCCTCGGCATCCCGGGGCCGACCGGCCTCCCGTTGGTGCTCGCCGACCGCACGCTGATCAACGGCGCGACCGCCAAGGCCGGTTACTTCCAGGCCGATGTCAAGGTCACCGACCAGATCAAGCTGACCGGCGGCATCCGTTATACCGACGAAGAAAAGACCATCAGCATCTTCGACAACCGTGCCACCTGCACGACGCCCAAGCCGATCTGCCTGACTGACAACAACCTGGCGGTGAACCTCGCCAGCGGCCGGGTGGCGATCCCGACGAAGCAGCGCACCAAGATCTGGACGCCGCGATTCGCGATCAACTACAAGCCCAACAACGACATGCTGTTCTTTGCCAGCGCGACGCGCGGCTTCAAATCGGGTGGCTGGAACGCGCGCGGCTCGGCGCCCAACACGTTGCTGCCGTTCGACCCGGAAAAGGTGTGGAGCTATGAAGTCGGCGGCAAGACCGAGCTGTTCGACCGCCGCCTGCGCCTGAACGTCACCGGTTTCTGGCTCGAAACCAAGGATTTGCAGACGCCATCGGCCTTCACCGACCCGGTCAGCGGCGGGGTGACCTTCATCACCCAGAATTTTGCCGACTACCAGAACAAGGGCCTTGAAGTCGAAATCAGCGCGGTGCCGGTCAAGGGCCTGACGCTCTATGCCAACGCCGGCTACCAGGACGACAAGTACAAGGTCAGCGACACGTTGCTGCCCAACCAATATGGCGTCAAATCGGTGCGCAAGCAGCAGATGGACTGCCTGGCGCAGCTCGCCGCCAAGCGGGTGCCGCTCGGTGCCGGCGCCAACAACGCGCCGGATTGCGCCGCCGGCATCATCGACGCCAACGGCAACATCGCCACCCCGGTGCGTACCCCGGAATTCAGCATCGCCTTTGGCGGTTCCTATGATTTCCAGATCCCGTCGGCCGGTATCATCCTGACCCCGTCGGTCAACGCGCTGTACCGGTCGAGCCTTGAAACCGGCACCGCCAACGGCACGATCTTCACCGGCACCATCGGCACGCCGAGCGGGATCACCTATCCGGCCAACCCGTTCGCCGGCGATGTCATCTCGGGTTCGCTGACCGAAAGCTTCTGGCAGGTGAGCGCCGCGCTGACGATGCGCACCGACGACAACAACTGGACGCTCAGCCTTGAATGCGAGAATTGCTTCGACAAGCAGTTCACCCAGTCGAGCCTGGTGAACTTCAATTATCTCAATCCGCCGCGGACGTGGCAGGTAAGGGCGAAAAGGGTGTTTTAAGGCGCAGCGCCGCGCGTGCGTAGCGCAAGCTACGCGCCGACAGGCGCAAGACCGGCCGGCGAGGCGGCGCGCGCTCCTGCGCGCCGAACTCGTCCGACGCCAGCATGGGCTTTGCCCATGCCCTTTTCTTCCCTAAGTTCCTCCGCACAAGGCGGCCCCATCGCAACCGATCTCCGGCGATGGGCACCCGCGTTCGCGAGGGTGACGAATGGAACAACGCGCGTGTTTCTAGCCAGAGGTGCCATGACGGCCCTGCCTGCCTCCGCACCCCTTACACGGCTCGGCTTCGCCGAGTCCGACCTCTCCCCGAGCGGGAGAGGTAATTGATGTCCGAATTCCGCAACGGCCGCCGCGTACTGTTCGCCGCGATGATCGGCGTCGGTTGCGGCGCCTCGCCCCTGCCATTCAACGTGCTGCCCGCGGTCATCGGCCCGATCCATGCCGAACTCGGCTGGAGCTTCTTGCAGATCAGCCTCGGCATCACCCTATTCGGCATCGTCGCGTCGCTGCTCGCCCCGGTCTATGGCTGGGCGAGCGACCGCTGGGGGGTGCGCCCGATCGCTATTGCTTCGCTGATCGGCTTTGCGCTCACCTTCGCGCTGTTCGCGCTGATGCCGCCGTCGCTGCCGGCCTGGTACGCGCTATGGGCGCTGGTCGGGCTGGTCGGCATCGGCTCGACGCCGGTGACCTGGAGCCGCGCCATCAACATGTGGTTCGTCAAGAATCGCGGCCTGGCGCTCGGCATCATGCTGCTCGGCACCAGCCTTGCCGGCATCATCGTGCCGCAGATCGCCCAGGCCGTGATCGCCGGCAAGATCTTCGGCAGCGGCTGGCGCGCCGCCTTTCCGGTGCTGGCGCTGCTGCCGCTGCTCGTTGCGACCCCGCTGGCGCTCTGGCTCTTCCGCGAACCGACCGTCGCCGAACGCCCGGCCGGAATCAGCGATGCGCAGGGCAATCTGACCGGCCTCAACGTCGGGCAGGCGGTGCGCGGCTATCGGCTGTGGGTGATCTGGCTGTCGATCGCGCTGGTGGCGCTGGCCTATGGCGGTGTGTTCATCAACATGATCCAGATCGTCGGCCTGCATGGCTTTTCGGCCTCGCAAGGCGCGACGGTGATGAGCGTCATGGCGGTCGGCATCCTGGCGGGCAGGGTCATCACCGGGCTGTTGTTCGATCGTTTCTGGGCACCCGCCGTGCTGGTGCCGATCCTGCTGTCGCCGGCGATTTCGTGCTGGCTGCTGATGGGCACCGGCGGGCCGATCAGCAGCCTGATGGCCGGGGCGCTGCTGCTCGGCTTCGCCGCCGGCGCCGAAAGCGACCTCATCGCCTATCTGGCGGGGCGCTATTTCGGCATGGCGCATTATGGCAAGATCTATGGCCTGCTCTACATGCCGTTCGGCATCGGATCGGCGATTTCCCCCGCCATCTATGGCGCGGTGCGCGATGCGACCGGCAGCTATGATGCGATGCTCGCGGTCGCCATCGGGCTGTTCGCGGTCGGCGCGGTGCTGCCGCTGACGCTGGGCCGCTACCCCGATTTCTCGAAAGGCGCGGCATGACCAATATCCCGCTCTACGCCGCCGTCGCGATGCAGCTGACGGCGCGATCGGTCGCCAGCCAGCCCGACCGCGCCGCCACCCGGGCCGCGATGCTGGCGCATATCGCCGAGGTGCAGGCGCAGATCCTCCACAGCCGCATCTTCGTCGAACAATATGGCGGCAGCCCTGTGAAGCTCGCCGTGCTGCCCGAATATCTGTTCACCTCCTATCCGGGCCGCGTCTCCATCCCCGAATTCGCCGATCGCGCCGCGATTGCGCCAGGCGGGGCGGAATATGACGCGCTCGGCCGCGTCGCGCAGTCGCTCGGGCTGTTCCTCGCCGGCAATGCCTATGAAAGCGACGCGCATTTTCCGGGCCTGTATTTCCAGACCAGCTTCATCATCGCACCCTCGGGCGATGTCGTGCTGCGCTATCGCCGGCTGAACTCGATGTATGCGGTGACCCCGCACGATGTCTGGTCGAAGTATCTCGACATCTACGGGCTGGAAGGCGTCTTCCCCGTCGCCGATACCGAGATCGGCCGGCTCGCCGCCATCGCGTCGGAAGAGATTCTCTATCCCGAAATCGCCCGCGCCCTCGCCCTGCGCAGCGCCGAGGTCTTCGTGCATTGCTCGTCGGAGATTGGCTCGCCCAACCTGACCCACAAGCAGCTCGCGCGACGGGCGAGAGCGATCGAAAATCTCGCCTATGTCGTCAGCGCCAATACCGCGGGGATCAGCGGCACGCCGATGCCGCTCGCGTCGGCCGATGGCAATTCGGCGGTCATCGACTGGAAGGGCAATGTGCTCGCCGAATCGAACAGCGGCGAAACCTTCACCGCCTTTGCCGATATCGACATCGCCGCGCTGCGCCGCGCCCGCCGCAAGCCGGGGATGACCAATTACCTGTCGCGGCAACGGCTCGAATTGTTCGCCGCCGCCTATGCCGGCCAGGTCCAGCCCGCCGATGCGCTCATCGACAACCACGCTGCGGTCATTCCCGATCGCGACCATTTCAAGCGCGTCCAGGAACAGGTAATTGCACGCTTGAGCGATGCCGGGCTGATTTGATCTGCGTCAAGGCGGCGGCACGGTTTCGGCAGTTGACTAATCGCAATGCAGACGCACATCGGTTTCCCTGTTGAAAAGGAATGGCCATGGCAATTCATGACGACATCCCGCCGCCGTACAGCGCTGTCGGCAAGCATGGGGTCTTCCCGCACGCCTCGCACGACGAGCGCGCGCGCTTCAACTTCCTCGCCAACCTCAACAAGCATGTCGCCGGCACGCTCGGCCCGGGCAACAAGCTGGCCTATGAGCGCCGCGTCCTGCCCAAGTTCATCGCCGAGCACGACCGCGCGCCGCAGGACCGTTTCGAAGTCCGCCGCGCCATGAATGCCGACCCCTATCATCGCTTCTGGTCGGCGCTGAAGCGCAACAACATGGAAATGCGCCAGCAGAACGGCCGCTCGATCGTGCTGCGGCAGTTGGACGATCTCGATGCCCGCGCCCGCGCCGCCAGCGGCAATGGCGACGGATTGGAGCTTGACCCGTCGATCACCATCCCACGCTACCAGAAAGCCGTCGACATCCATTGCATGCCCGGCAGCTATCATGGCGAGGAACGCCCGGGAGACGTCTCGGCAGGCGCCAATTATGATTGCGGCATCTTCGTCACCACCGGTGGCGGCATGGGTGCCTTGTCCGATGGCGGCGGCCAGGCGCTGGCGAAATGGGCGAAGGAAACAAGGCCCGGCTGGCAGCCGCGCCGCATCCTCGATATCGGCGTCACCGTCGGCCACAGCGCGCTGCCGATGGCGCAGGCCTTTCCCGATTGCGAGGTCATCGCCATCGATACCGCCGCGCCGGTACTGCGCTACGGCCATGCCCGGGCGCGGTCGCTCGGGGTAAACAACATCCGCTTCGTCCAGGCCAATGCCGAGGATCTGTCGCGTTTTCCCGATGGCTATTTCGACTGGGTGCAGACGACGATGTTCCTCCACGAAACCTCGGGGACGGCGCTGCCGAAGATCATTGCCGAAGGCGCGCGCGTGCTGGCGCCGGGCGGGCTGATGCTGCATCTCGAACAGCCGCAATATACCGCCGACATGCCGCTGTTCGAACAGTTCATGCGCGATTGGGATGCCTTCAACAACAACGAGCCCTTCTGGTCGGCGATGCATGCCTTCGACATGCACGACGTGCTGGAAACCGCCGGCCTGCCGCGCGCCGACCAGTTCGAGGCCAAGGTGCGCGCCGTCGTCGACACGACGGTGTTCCCGCCGTCGGTAGAGGGCGAGGCCGAGGATTTCGGCCGCGCCGCCGTATGGCACGCCTATGGCGCCTGGAAGAACAGCGCCGCCCAGAAATCTGCTTTGCGGGAGGCCGCCGAATGACCGCCGAACCGATCGACTGGATCGCCCGTGCCGGCGCCCGCGCCAAGGGCGCCCGGCCAAAGTATCTCGAGGACCCGGCGAGCGACCGCCTCCTGTCGATCGTCATGGCGCTGGCCGGCGAAGTCGCGGTCGTCAAGGAACGGCTCGACACTGTCGAACGCCTGCTCGATGCCAAGGGCAGCATCACCCGCGCCGATATCGAGGCCTATGCACCCGACCGCGCCGCCGGCCATGAACGCGGCCTGATGCACCGCGAATTCACCGCGCGCATCCTGCGCGGCGTGCAACAGGACATGGAAAGCCTCGAAATAGCCGAATCTTCCATCGAAGATGTATCGAGACAGTTGCGTGACGGCTAAGTTCGGCTAAGCACAAGGACAGCAAAGAAGGTGCCGCCACGTCGGACGGCGCCAAGTGCGTATGAAAGGGGAGACCTATGGCCGAAGCAGCCAAGCCCGCGGGCAAAAAGATCGATGCACTGCAGAAGCCGCTGATGCCGTCGGCCGAACTCGCCGTCATCGTCGGTTCCGACCCGCTGCCCCGCGGCCAGGTGGTCAGCAAGGTGTGGGAATACATCAAGAAGCACGACCTGCAGAAGCCGACCGACAAGCGCCAGATCGTCGCCGATGCGAACCTCAAGAAGGTTTTCGGTGTCGACGAATGCTCGATGTTCGAAATGAACAAGCATCTCGCCCGTCACCTGAAGTAACCACCGCCCCCTGGGGCATCGACCCGGCCGGCGTTTCCGCAACGGAAGCGCCGGCCGATTTGTGTCGGGCAAAGGGGGTCGGGACCGCCGCGGCCCGAACGACCCGTCACCCCGCCGGCGCGGGGTGACGATTCTCCTTCGTCGCAATCGTGTTTACGCCGCCACCTTTTCCACCGGCGCGTGCAGCCGCACCCGCTTCACCATGCGGGCATCGGCGTCGATGATCTCGAAGCGCCAGCCGCCGGGGTGTTCGATGATCTCGCCCGGCGCCGGCACGCGACCGGCGAGCATGAAGACCATGCCACCCAGCGTATCGACCTCGTCGCCGATCTCGGCGTCCTCGAAGCTGGCACCGACCTGTTTTTCCAGCTCGTCGAGCGGCAGCCGCGCATCGGCTTCCCACAGCCGGTCGTTGATCGGCAGCAACAGGCTGGCTTCGGCCTCGTCATGCTCGTCCTCGATGTCGCCGACGATTTCCTCGACCAGATCTTCGATGGTAACGAGGCCATCGGTGCCGCCATATTCGTCGAAGATCATCGCCATATGGGTGCGCTGGGCACGCATCCGGGCGAGCAGGTCGACGATGCGCATCGACCCCGGCACGAAGATCACCGGCCTTAACAGGCTTTCGACGGGGTGATCGGCAAAGCGCTGCGACGACACGGCATCATCGAAGGTCTCGGCGATCAGCGCATAGACGTCCTTGATATGGACCATGCCGATGATGTGGTCGCGGTCGCCGCGGAACACCGGCACGCGGCTGTGGCCGGCTTCCTTGAACAGCGCGACCAGCGCCGGAAAGCCGTCATCGACATCGAAGACCACCATGTCGCTGCGCGGCACGCCGATGTCACCGGCTTCGCGTTCGCCGAAATGCAGCATGTTCTTGAGCATGGCGCGCTCCACCGCCGACAGGTCGTCGCGCCCGGCGCCATCCCCATCATGCTCGTCTATGGCTTCTTCGAGGCTTTCGCGCAGCGAAGGTTCATGGTCCTGGCCGGTAACGAACAGGCGCAGCCCGCGCCACAATCGCGAGGCGAAATCGTTGCTACTGTCGGGGTCTGGCATGGTCAGGGTTTAGCCGGGATAGGGTTCGGGCAGGCCGAGCGCGTGGCAGGCCGCCGATTCAAGGGCTTCCATCGCGGTTGCCTGGGTGTCGCCGAGTTCATGATCATAGCCTAGCAGGTGAAGCAGGCCATGGACAATGAGGTGCTGGACGTATTCGGGCAGCGCCCAGCCCTTTTCACCGGCTTCGCGCGCGCAGGTTTCGGCGGCCAGCACGATATCGCCGAGCAGCACTTCGCCGTCGTCACTGTTGGCGAGGCCTTCGAGCAAGTCTTCCTGCACCATCGGAAAGCTGAGCACGTTGGTCGGCTTGTCCTTGCCGCGATAATCGCGGTTGAGGGTCTGCACCTCGGCATCATCGGTCAGGCGCAGGCTGACTTCGACCGTGACCGGCCCGTCGGCGACATGGCCGTGCGGCGTTTGCGCCAGCGCGGCGCGCACCGCGGCATCGGCAAGCCCCCGCCAGTCGAGCGCCGGCCAATCGCCCGCCGCGACATCGGTTTCAACGGTCAGCACCCGGTATCAACCATCTTGCGCCGGACCTTCATAGGCATCGACGATGCGCCCGACGATCGGGTGGCGCACGACTTCGCGGCTGGAGAAGCGCAGGCACGAAATGCCTTCGATGCCATCGAGGCGCTTGACTGCATCGGCAAGCCCCGAGGCGGCCGGGTTGGGCAGATCGACCTGGTTGGGATCGCCGCAAACGACCATGCGGCTGCGCTCGCCGAAGCGGGTCAGGAACATCTTCATCTGTAGCGGCGTGGTGTTCTGGGCCTCGTCGAGGATGATGAAGGCATTGGCGAGCGTGCGGCCGCGCATGAAGGCCAAGGGCGCGATCTCGATCTCGCCCGAGGCCAGCCGGCGTTCGACCTGTTCGGCGGGCAGCATGTCGTAGAGCGCGTCATAAAGCGGTCTGAGGTATGGATCGACCTTGTCCTTCATGTCGCCGGGCAGGAAGCCGAGCCGTTCACCCGCCTCCACCGCTGGGCGCGACAACACGAGGCGATCGACCGAACCGGCGATAAGCTGGCTGACCGCCTGCGCCACCGCCAGATAGGTCTTGCCGGTGCCGGCCGGGCCGAGCGCGAAGATGATGCTGTCGCGCGCCAAGGCCTCGATATAGCGGACCTGGGTCGGGCTGCGCGCCGCGATGGTCTTGCGGCGGGTGCGGATGACGGCAGTGCTCGCCAGCCCCGAATCGGCGCTGACCAGGCCATCGAGCGAGGGGTCCGAGGCGATGGCGACCGCGCCGACGACATCGCCCTGATCGATCTTTTCGCCATGGGCGAGGCGGTTGTAAAGGCTGGTCAGCACGTCGCGGGCCCGCGCGGCGGCATCGGCTTCGCCCTCCACCTGCACCTTGTTGCCGCGCGCCGAGATATAGACCCCCAACTGGCCTTCGAGCGCGATGAGATTCTGGTCGAATTCACCGAACAGCGCGCCAAGCAGATAGGCCTTTTCGAATTCGATCTCGAGCCTGACGCGGTCGCTGGGGGCGACGGACGAGCGCACGGGCTTTTTCGACATCAGGCGGCTGCTCTTTCTGCTGAGAGGGGAACTGCTTCGACACTGTTGGGCTGGCCTTGGGTTATTTCCACGGCGATCAGGTCGCCGATCTTCGCGCCGGGAATCTCGACGACCGCCGATTGCAGCCACGGCGTCTTACCGATCAACTGCCCCGGCTTGCGCCCCGGGCGTTCGAGCAGGATCTCGGTCTGCCGGCCGACGCTCGCCTTGTTGAAGGCGTAAGCCCCCGCGGTAATCGCCGCCTGCAAGCGCGCGAGGCGTTCTTCCTTCACCGGCTCGGGCACCTGGTCGGCCATCGTCGCTGCCGGCGTACCCGGGCGCTGCGAATATTTGAAGCTGTAGGCCTGTGCATAGCCGACTTCGGCGACGATGTTCAGCGTGTCCTGGAAATCCTGTTCGGTCTCGCCCGGGAAGCCGACGATGAAATCCCCCGACAGCGCGATATCGGGCCGCACCGCGCGCAGTTGCGCCAGCGTCGCCAGATAGGATTCGCGGGTATGGGCGCGGTTCATCGCCTTCAGGATCCGGCTCGATCCCGACTGCACCGGCAGGTGCAGATAGGGCATCAGCTTGGGGATTGTCGCGTGCGCGTCGATCAGTCCCTGCGTCATGTCGCGCGGATGCGAGGTCGTGTAGCGGATGCGCTTCAACCCGGCGATCTCCGCCAGCCGCGCGATCAGCCCGGGCAGGCTGTCGGTGCCCGCCGACCCGCCATCATAGGCGTTCACATTCTGGCCGATCAGCGTGATCTCGACCGCGCCGGCGGCGACCAGTGCTTCGGCTTCGGCAATCAGGTCGCCCTGCGGCCGCGAGGTTTCGCCGCCGCGGGTGTAGGGCACGACGCAGAAGGTGCAGAACTTGTCGCAACCTTCCTGCACGGTCAAAAAGGCGCTGGCGCCCTGGTGGCGGCGCGGCGGCAATTTGCCGAACTTTTGCTCCACCGGCATGTCGGTATCGATGGCGCGGCCCCAGCGGGCGCCACGGGCATCCTCGGGGATCGCCGCCGCTTCCTTCAGCAGGGCGGGCAAATTGTGATAGGCGAGCGGCCCGACGATGACATCGACGGCGGGGGCGCGGCGGCCGATCTCGGCGCCTTCGGCCTGCGCCACGCAGCCGGCGGCTACGATGACCGGGCGCGAACCATCGGCGCGCGGTTTCCTGAGGCGGCCAATATCGGAATAGAGTTTTTCGGCGGCCTTTTCACGGATATGGCAGGTGTTGAGCACGACGATATCGGCGGTCTCCGCCGTGTCGGCCGCGACATGCCCCTCGCCGGCGAGCAGGTCGCCCATGCGTTCGCTATCATAGACATTCATCTGGCAGCCGAAGGATTTGACGAAATAACGGGACACGAGCGGCGGCGACTCCAGAAAAGACCCATTCTTCATAGCCGCTGCGGGGGGCGCGGTCATCCCCGCATCAACCGGCGATAGCCTGTCGCGATCACCGCTTCGCAATGCCGCGCCAACGCCTTGCGATCGGCGAAATCGGCGCGCCGCACCGCGGGGTGAAAGATGATCTCGGCGCGCACCTTGCCGAGCCGCATGAAGGCCAGCGCGTGCGGCATCAGTTCGGTATCGCCGATCCAGGCGAGATCGGGCAGGCGCTCGCGGGTGACGGGCAGGCCGTTGACGCGGGTATAGGCGATCGTCACCGGCTGGATCAGCACATCGTCGTGCCCGTCCGCCACGGCAAACAGCGAGGTCTTGAACGGCAGCACGCGGGTGCCATCGCTGTTGGTGCCTTCGGGGAACAGGATCAGACTGTCGCCGCGCGCCAGCCGCTCGGTGATGGCATCGCGCTGTTCGCCGGTGCTGCTCCGCCGGCCGCGCTCGACATAGACGGTGCGCGCCAACGTCGCCAGCCAGCCGACCATGCCCCAGCCGCCGACTTCGGACTTCGCCACGAACGCCGCGCGGATGCGCGCGCCGAGCACCGGGATATCGGCCCAGGAGACATGGTTGGCGACGAACAGCACGCGCGCCCGCCGCGCCGGCCGGCCATGGCAGACGATCCCGATGCCGAGCGCGCGTGCCAGCCCGCGGTGAAACACGATCGGCAGATGGGCGCGGCGGCTGCGCAACAGGGTACGCAGCATCAGTTCGGCAGGCACGATGATCGAGGCGGTGGTCAGCGCCCCGGCAACGCCCTTGGTGGCACCGAAGCGCTGGAAATGAATGGCGCGATGCGCCCGCGCCAGGGCGGTCGGCTCGGTCATGGCGCCGCGATCATGTCTCGGGCTTCAGCAGCGCCACCCCGTAAAGCTCCATGCGATGGTCGACGAGGCGATAACCGAGCCGTGCCGCGATACGCGCCTGCAATTCCTCGATCTCGGGATCGTGAAATTCGATGACATTGCCGGTTTCGACATCGATGAGATGATCATGATGTTCGTCCTGCACGGTTTCATAGCGCGAGCGGCCACCCTGGAATTCGTGGCGCTCGATGATGCCGGCTTCTTCGAACAATTTGACGGTGCGATAGACCGTGGCAATCGAAATGCGCGGATCGACCGCCGCGACACGGCGGTGCAGCGCCTCGACATCGGGATGATCGTCGACGCCACCGAGGACGCGCGCGATCACCTTGCGCTGTTCGGTGATGCGCAGGCCCTTTTTCAGGCAGAGCGCTTCGAGATCGATTTTTCCGCCCATGCCGTAAATCTCCTGCCGCCCGCCTTCAAATAGGCGGACGGAGGAGATCGAACAAGTCGGCGCATGCCGCGCTATGGCAGGCAATTGTTTGCCGAGCCCGGCAGGCCGACCCGTTCAGTCAGGTCAGGCGACGACCTTGCGCGGCCGGCCGCGGGGCTTGCCGCCGACCTTGGCAACGCGCTTGGTGCCGAGGCCGATCGATTTGGCCAGCGTGCGGCGCTGTTCGGCATAATTGGGGGCGACCATCGGATAATCGGCGGGCAGGCCCCATTTGGCGCGATACTGGTCCGGCGTCATGCCATAGCGCGTCATCAGGTGGCGCTTCAGCATTTTCAACTTCTTGCCGTCTTCAAGGCAGATGATGAAATCGGGCTTGATCGACGAACGCACCGAAACGGCGGGTTCCTGGCGCACCACCGGGGCTTCGACCGGCGACCCCAATTGTGCCAGCGTCGCGTAAACGCTGTTGATGACGCCGGGAACATCGGCCGGTGACACGGTGTTGTTCGCGAAATGCGAAGAAACAATCTCCGCCGTCAATGCCAACAGATCATTATGAATCTGTGTACTCTCGCTCATGCTCACGTCCTTGCGTTCGACTTGCGGAACCCTCCTCCGCAGCCACCGCAATGGTCCTGATTTATCGAAAATGCAATACCCGCAAATCAAGCAGGGGGATTGTTAAGTCGTCGCCGCATGGTCAGCGCCGCAAATCGCGAACCCGTTGCGCCAGCGTAATAGTTCGGGCGACGACCGACCTCCCGAAACCCGGCCTGACGATATAGTGCCAGCGCCGCTTGGTTATTTTCGCGGACCTCGAGGAATATTTCCGACGCGCCGCGTAACTTTGCGTCAACGCACACTGTTTTGATAAGCGCGCGGCCGACACCCACGCCCCGCACAGCCGGATGCACCGCTATTAATAAAATCTCAACTTCTGGCCCGGCGCTGCGGCTGAGCGTGAAACCCTGCGCCACGCCCGCGACATCAAGCGCCTGGCGCGCAAAACTGGAATCGAGCGCCAGCGTGCCGCCCAGTTGCAGCGTCGACCAGGCTTCGCCGAAGGCCGGATCGAAGCTGGCACGCATCACCACCATCAACGCATTGATATGGCGGGCGTCGGCGGGGACGATGACGGGGGAAACGGGGGAATTCATGCGCCCGCCGTCTTGCCGCGCCTGTTGCCGGGGAGTCAAACCTTGTGACGCGGCGCCGCGTTCAGAGCGGCAGCACCGCATCGGGCGGGCGGATATAAAGCGCCGCCGGCGGCAGGCCGCGCCGCGCCGGCGGCAGGCGCAGCAGATCGGCCATGTCGGGGTGGCCATCGTGCACCCGGCCGCCGGTATCCGCAGCAGCCATGGCGCCAGCTGTGGCCTCGGCAGCCGCCAGCCCCAACGTCGCCGCCGTGCGCGTCGCAATGGCGGACAGGGTGTAATCCGCCGTCACGCGCTGGTGCAGCACCTGGCCGCGACCGGCGTCCATCAGCACGGTTACCGCCGCCAGCTTGGGCGCCAGCGCAAAGGCGCGCGCCGCCACCAGCGCGCCGCCTTCACAGCCCGTGACGGGAACGCCCCAGGCGAGGCCGAGCGCCCGCGCCGCGGCGATGCCGATGCGGATGCCGGTAAAGCTGCCAGGCCCGGTATCGACGACGATCGCGTCGGGTCGGCGCCCATCGAGCAGCGCGATGATGCCGGGCAGCAGCGCTTCGGCATGACCGCGGCCGATGACGCGATGGTCATGCGCCACCAGCACACCACCCGCGAACAGCGCCAGCGACAGCGCCGGCGAGGCGGTGGAAAGGCCGAGCGTCAGGCCGATCACAGGATGGTGGCAGCGTCCTCGAAGGACAGGCGCGGCGAGCGCGGGAACAGCCCTTCGTCGGTGCCCTTGCCGAGGCAGACCAGCAAGTTGGTTTCCACCGTCGTGCCGGCCCAGAACGCCGCATCGACCAGTGGCTTGGCAAAGCCCGACAGCGGCCCGGTATCCCAGCCGAGCGCGCGGGCGGCGAGGATGAAATAGCCGGCCTGGAGCGAGGAATTGCGGAAGGCGGTCTCGCGCGCCATTTCGGGGCTGCCGCTGAACCAGCTGCGCGCATCGGCGTGCGGGAACAGTTCGGGCAGGCGGTCGTAGAACAGATTGTCGAACCCGATGATCGCGGTCACCGGCGCTGCCAGCACCTTGGGTTTGTTGCCGGGCAGCACCATGTCGGCGAGGCGGGCGCGCTCGGCGGGGCTGGACACGAAAACGAAACGCGCCGGCGAACAATTCGCCGAGGTCGGGCCCATCTTCACCAGGTCGTACAGCGCGCGCAGATCATCGCCCGTCACCGGCGCGTCGGACCAGCCGTTGCGGGTGCGGGCATCGCGAAACAGCAGGTCGAGCGCATCGGCGCCGAGCGGAGAACCGGACATTGTGATTACCTTCAGATGGCGCGAACGTCGGTGACTTCGGGCACATAATATTTGAGCAGCGATTCGATACCCATCTTGAGCGTCGCCGTCGAGGACGGGCAGCCCGAGCAGGCGCCCTGCATTTCAAGGAACACGGTGCCCTTGTTGAAGCCGCGATAGACGATGTCGCCGCCGTCACCCGCCACCTGCGGCCGGATGCGGGTGTCGATCAGCTCAATGATCTGGCTTACGATTTCGGCGTCGGCGGGATCGTCATTGGTCGCCGGCGTGGCGGCGGCGGCCGAAAACAGCGGCGCGCCCGAGCTGAAATGATCGACGAGCACGCCGAGCACCTGGGTTTTCAATTCGGCCCAGTCGGCCGAACCTTCGGCCTTGGTGACGCTGATGAATTCGGCGCCGAAGAACACCCGTTCGACATCGCCGAGCCCGAACAGCGCGGTGGCGAGCGGCGAGGCGGCGGCGGCTTCGGGGGTGGCGAAATCGGCGGTGGTGCCATCGGTGACGCTGCGGCCCGGGCGGAACATCAGCGTGGCGGGATTGGGGGTGCGTTCGGTTTCGATGAACATGCGGGGGACCCTTCGGGGACGATTGCCGAGCCGATGTGGCGGGTTCGCGAGAGGGAATCAACCCGCTGCCGCAGCACCCTCCCAAAAATCGTACGAATCTTGTCCGGTTTTGCGTTCAGGTGAGCGATTCGAGCCGATCGGCATCGAGCCCGCCGGGCACGATGATGACGACGCACGGCAATTGCCCGGCGCGTTCACCGGCAAAAAAGCTGATCAGCGGCCCCGGCGCGCCGCGCGGTGCAGCACCGAGCACCAGCGCGCGCACAGTCGCATCGCCGCGCACATGATCGAAGATCGCCGGCGCCGCATCGCCCTTCAGGATGATCGTTACCGGGCGCACCCCGGCGAGCGTTTCGGCTTCATCAGCGAGCGCGGCGAGAAGGGCTTCGGCTTCGGCCTGGGCTTCGACGGCCATGGCTTCCTGGACGCCGCCCCATTGCATGAATTCGGGCGGTGCCACGACATGCACCAGCGCCAGCCGCGCCCCGACATGCCCGGCGCGCAACGCCGCAAAGCGCAGCGCGACGCGGCTTTCGGCACTCTGGTCGATGACGACCAGATAGGTGGGGGCGGTTTCCATCGCGGCAGAGGCTACAGCCAAAGCCGGCGAGTGGAAAGCCGCCCGCAAGACCATGGCACCGGCCGCCGCAACCGGTACACAGGCAAGCGATGGGGATCATCTTCCGGGATGGCGTCCGGCACGACGGCGCTGCTGTTGCTGCTGGCATGGTTGGCGAACGCGATGCGCACCCGGCGCCTCGACATTTCGGCCTGTATTTCACCTGGTGGGACCGCATGATGGGCACCGAACACCCGCAATATCGCGCCATCTTCCGCGAAGTGACCGGCCGTGCCCCGGCGCTTGGCCCCGGCAGCGACGTTGCCAACCCCGGCCGCCCTGCATAATCTTGGCGGCGCCCGAGCTGGGGGAGTAGCCATGGCCGCCACCAACAAGACGATTGCCACCCCGGTCGACCCCGCGGGGTTCATCGCCGCCATCGCTGACCCGGGGCAACAGGCCGATGCTAGCACGCTCTGCGCGCTGATGACCCGGCTGTCGGGGGCGCCGCCGACTATGTGGGGGCCATCGATCATCGGCTTCGGCCGCTACCATTACCGCTACGACAGCGGCCGCGAGGGGGAATCGTGCCGGACCGGCTTTGCCCCGCGCAAGGGCCAGACCGTGCTCTATCTCATGGACGGCTACGCCGATCACGCCGCCGACCTGGCGCTGCTCGGTCGCCACAAGACCGGCAAGGCCTGCCTCTACATCCGCCGGCTGGCCGATATTGACCTTGCCGTCCTCGAAACCATGATCGCCCGCTCGCTCGCCTGGATGGCGGAGAAATATCCGGAGTAATTATTCGTCGACCGGGCCGAACCCCTGCTTCCAAATCAGCATGGTGCGCTCGAATTCGCAGATGATCACCCCATGCTGGTTGCGCCCGGTGGTGCGGATCGTCACCAGCCCCTGTTCGGGCCGCGATTTCGACAGGCGTTTTTCGAGCACCAGCGATTCGGCATACAGCGTATCCCCGGCAAACACCGGCGCCGTCATGCGGATATCGCGCCAGCCAAGGTTGGCCACCGCCTTCTGGCTGACATCCGAAACGCTCATCCCCACCAGGATCGCCACGGTCAGCGGCGACGCCACCAGCGGCTTGCCGAACTCGGTTTTCGCGGCATAGACATGATCGAAATGCAGTGGATGGGTGTTCATCGTCAGCAGGGTGAACCAGACATTGTCCTGCTCGCTGATCGTCCGGCCGGGGCGATGTTCATAGATATCGCCGACGCTGAACTCCTCGAAAGCCCGGCCATAGGTCTCGCGATAGCGCTGCGGCCCGATCTCGATAACGCCCCGCCGCATCGATGCTCCCCTTGACGTTGCCGATTTTGTCCGGACAAATCACCCGGTCAAACACTGCAAGTCAATGATCGGGGGTTCGTCATGATGAAACCGTTGCTGCTCGCCAGCCTGTCGCTGGCCCTTGCCACCCCTGCACTGGCAGCCCCCAAACGCCTCGACCTGGCCAAGCCCGAGGACGCCGTTACCGCCTTTCGCAAGGTGCAATGCTCGACAAAGGACAATGAACCCGTCGTCTACCATTGGGTCGGCGAGGTCTATTCGCGCGTCGAAGGCGAACCCGACAAGCATCTGTTCAACCTCCAGGGCATGAACGTGCGCAGCTGCATGACCGCCATCGACCCGGTGCGCGGCAAGGGTTTCCGCCAGGTCAGCCGCGAACTGATGTTCTATACCAACCCGAAAACCGGCGAGATCATCCGCAACTGGACCAACCCGTGGACCGGCAAGACGCTTGAAGTCGTCCATGTCGCCAATGATCCGGTCAACATGCGGGGGCCGCAGTTCCCGATCGGCGCCGATGGCAAGCCCTTCAGCCTCAACGCCCGGGTCCAGAACGGCCGGGTCTTCATGCCGGCGGTTATCCCCTTGTGGTACACCAACCCGATGGGCGGCGATTACCAGGCCTATGTCGGCAACCAGTATCATTCGATGGAGATCTTCGACTTCGTCGCCGACGAGGCCGATCTGACCGACGCGAGCAAACCAAGTGCCAATGCCTCGATCGCCTGGGTGCGAATGTCACCCTGGCTGCCATGGATGGAAATGACCGGGCGCGGCGGCATCCTGGTGTTCAACGCCGTCGGCCAGCCGCTGCCCGATGGCATCAAGGGCCTGCCCAAGGTCATCACCGACGAAATCGCCGCCAACTACCCGATCTATACAGCGCCGCCGCCGGCCGATGATGCCCGGCCCAACGAAACCAGCTGGACCTATTTCAAGAAGCGCATGGACGCCAAACGCGCCGAGACCGGGCCGACGAAATAGCGCGCGTCGCGCCGACATGCGCAATTGACCGGGTGACGCGCCACCCCCGGCAGGTTTATGGCTGGTCGCGATGGATCTGTACCTGCCCATCGCCGAAATGTCGGTCAACGCCATCGTCATCATCCTGCTGGGTGGCGGGGTCGGCTTTCTGTCGGGCATGTTCGGGGTCGGCGGCGGCTTCCTGACGACGCCGCTGCTGATCTTCTATGGCATCCCGCCGGCGATCGCGGTGGCATCGTCGGCAACCCAGATCACCGGCTCCAGCGTTTCGGGGGCACTTGCCTATTGGC
The DNA here is from genome assembly GCA_044373875.1 of Polymorphobacter sp. Taxonomy (GTDB): domain Bacteria; phylum Pseudomonadota; class Alphaproteobacteria; order Sphingomonadales; family Sphingomonadaceae; genus Sandarakinorhabdus. The sequence goes on along the minus strand of JBILPK010000050.1, from coordinate 314 downwards.
GACGCGGTCAGGTCGATGTGAAGATGGGGGCGGTGCTGGTCGCCGGCGGTGTCATCGGCGCCGGGCTCGGCCAGATCGTCTTTCGCCAGCTGCAGAAGATCGGCCAGATCGATGTCAGCATCAACATTATCTATGTGCTGTTCCTCGGCATCATCGGTACGCTGATGCTCAGGGAAGCCATAACCTCGCTGCAGGCCGAACGCCGCATCGCCGCCGGCGAGGCGCGGCCACCGGCGCGGCTGCGCCGCCATGTGCCCTGGATCGCCGCGCTGCCGGGCAGGACCCGCTTCTACAAATCGGGCCTGTATATCTCG
>JBILPK010000176.1:0-7168 GCA_044373875.1 Polymorphobacter sp. | reverse complement strand
TGGCCTCGAAGCCTTGGCGGCGGACTTCGGATATCGTGCACTCGTTACACCGAGGCTTAGCTTGTTTTTCAAGATGGACCTGCCGAAATGGCGATTGGCGCTGATCCGCCGCCTCCTGCTCCACTTCAACGATGGCAAGCTTTGGGCCCATCTCGCGGAGTTTGCCCTGTCGCAGTCGTATCGAGGGACCGACGCAGATTTTAGCCGCCTTAATAGCGGTCCCGCAGTGGGACGATCAAAATTTGTGAGGTGACACCTGGAAATCGCCAGGAACGGTTGATCGGGCGGGGCAGGGCAGCCCCTAGAACCGAAAGCGGCAGAGCTTGGGAGGGCCTCTCTCAATCGCACTCTTGGCAATGCGTCGGCGCAGCGGTGCTCGCCCATTTCGACAGTTCGTCAGTCACGCTGGTCGCACGACCGTCCTCGATGCTGTGAAGCAGCCGCCGACCATAGCCTGCAGTTGCCCCGCCGTCCGACGGTATGATCAGTATGATCCATTACCGGCCAGCCAATGATCTTGAGGCCCCTGCGGCAAGGGGGCGGCTTGTTGGATTTCGACCGGGTGACCGTTAGCAGTGAAAGGCTACTCCTGCGGCCCAGTGATCCTGAAAACAACCATAGGCCGCTTCCACAACCTGACGCCAATCCGCCTTGTCCCCCAGAAGCAGGAGCGACCGAGCACCAACCGGGATGGCCGCCGGCGGGGACGCGAGCCATCGGTCCGAGTCATCGCAGAAGCCCGGAGGCAGCACGACAGCGCCGGGAACTGCATGGGGACGCTCAGCGCGAACATCGATCAGGAGCCTGGAGACGAGTTCGACATTGTCGCTTGTTTCCGGATCGAGTTCGTACGGCGGATCCTGACCAAGATTCCGCGCCAATGCATTCTGCAAGTTTTCGAGGATGACACGACCGGTTTTGTGACCGGACGAGATCGCGCCAACGTTCTGACGACTGGGCTTTTGGCCGCCGCTGATCCGACCATCGAAACGTCCACCAACGTCCCACCAGTCCCACCGCCCGAGCGGATTGAGCCACTGCCCGAAGCCGCCAGTGACAGGGTGGCGGTCCAGCTTCCTGGCGAAGCGATCCGCGAAGCGGCCGAGATCCGGTTCAACCTCAGAAAAGCTGACCTGCCAGCGTTCGACACCTCGGCGGTCCATCTCAGATGAAACAGCTTCCATGTTGAGGTCCCAGATGTCGCCGCCCTCGGTTTGCAATCCGTTGGGTGTTCGCGTGAAGATGTATTGCGCTTGGTGAGTTGCCCTTATGCGAGCCGTTTCATCGTGGAATTGCAGCCAGTCTTCGGGGATGTCACCGCGGCTGCCCCGCTGAAAACGCGCGAGTGAGCTGGCGATGGCGTCAGCCGGGCTGCATGACGAGAACGGCAAAAGCACGTAGGCCACGCTAAACATGCTGCGTCTCCGCTGACTTGGATTTACCAGTTGATACTTCGATACAGTCTGCACCGGGACCCAGTGGAATGCGCCCAAGATTTTTCACCGACGCACGATTCTCAGCGCGCAAAATGACCTGATACAAGGGGAAGAGGACGATAAGCCGGTCTTCGATTTTGCCCCGTTGCAGCGTCAAAGGTAGGTCCCCTTGCGGACACCTAGAGCGCAGGAGTGGCGGCGTCCGCACGAAAGAGAACGCGGCATTGCTCTGATTGCCAAAGCGGCATCGATGCTCTATACCAATCTTTGGTACGAATTAGGATGCGAACCCCGATGGCAGCCAAGAACACGTCCGTCAGCCTTGGCGATCATATGCTCGGTTTTGCCCAGCAGCAGGTTGCCACCGGCCGCTACAGTTCGACAAGCGATGTTGTCCGTGCCGGGCTGCGGCTGCTCGAAGAACATGAGTCACGATTGCAGGCACTCCAGGAAGCATTGATCGCCGGCGAGAACAGCGGCGAGTCGACGCCGTTCGATTTTGATACGTTCATCGCTGCCAAGCGGGCGAAGCATCCCGCCGCGTGACCCGGTACACTCTTTCGCCTTTGGCGCGTGCCGATCTCGATAACATCTGGGAACACACTTCGCGGCGCTGGGATGATGACCAGGCCGAGGCGTATCTGCGCATGATACAGACGGCTATCGAAACCGTTGCCGCCAATCCAAAGCTCGGGCGGCGATACGACGAGATCAGGGCCGGCTATCGGCGACATCGTGCCGGCTCGCATCTCATCATGTATCGCGAGAGATCTGATGCGATCGATATCGTGCGAGTGCTGCACGAGAAGATGGACATTGGCTCGCACCTGCCGGATCTGAACTAAGCGGGTCCCCTTACGGACTCCTTTCTCGTAGGTCGGTAGGCCGTTTCCTATGGATTGCCGCGCAATCGAATATCGTGGCAGCATGGCTGTTGTCTGACGCTTGGAGCATATGCAGATCATGGCCCACCAAACAGCAGGCGAGATTGCCGCTGCCTACACAGCGGCGTGGAACAGCGGGAAGCCCGATGCGGTTGCCGACTTCTTCACGCCAGACGGGACAATCGTAATCAACAACGGTCAACCTTGGCGCGGCCGAGCCGGCGTAGCGGCGATGGCGGCTGGCTTTTTTGCCGATATTCCTGATCTCTGCCTTGTTTGTGATGGCGTCCGCACGGCGGGCTCACATGTTGCCTATCTTTGGACCTTTACGGGCACCCACCTCGCTTCCGGCAACCCGGTTCGTGTTACCGGATGGGAAGAATGGGACATTGATCCGCAGGGAGCAATCGTGCGGTCGTGCGGTTGGTTCGATGCCGATGATTATTCGCAGCAGACAACAGCGGCTGCTGTTTGACCGCAAGAAGGCTTAATCACCCGTGTTGCGCCGCTAAGGAGGCGGCGGCGATTGCAAGGGTCCCCTTGCGGACGCCGAAGGCATGGCTGCTGTCGACCCACTTGTTGCCGTTCGCCGCCCGGCATGCAGACGACCGCTTCGGTCAGTTCCGGACGTTCCAATCAACTTGCTCGAGTTGAACTTAGGAGCTGGCGCCTCCGGCAAACCCGGCGCGGTTCAATGCCGAAGCGGTGATCAAACAAGGCCGGAATATTTTTTACCAGGTCGGGAACCATCACGCTTCTCGGGCGTAAAGGGCGCAAGCAGTGATCAGGCGAGCAAGATTGCCTGAGCCGGCCCGGAGGGACAAAAAGTTTGACCGAAACGGCGCTGGGGGCGTTCTCGACGGTCGCCATGAATCCGTCGCTGCGACACGAGCTGCGCGTAGCGACAGCCGACGTCCATGCCCGGCTGCACCTGCACGCCGGTCTGGCGGCTGTGGCTGCAGAGCGGATTGACGTTAGCGGCTACCGGCAGTTGCTGCTGCGATTGTACGGCTTCTACCTGCCGTTCGAAAATGCCGCCGGGCTGGAGCCGGTTCGTAGCGGCTGGCTGGCGACCGACCTGACAGCGTTGGCCACGCCCGAGTCTCGCCTCGCTACCGCCGCCCTATGCGCCACCCTGCCCCGCCTCGACAGTCCACAGGCGGTGCTCGGCGCGATGTATGTCGTCGAGGGATCGGCGCTCGGTGGTCGCGGATTGGCACGGCAACTGAACTGCATTCTCGGCGATGCAACACTGTCGGGGCGGCGCTTTTTCGCCAGCGACGGAGTGGACACCGGCCGCGCCTGGCGCGCCTTTGTCGACCGTATCGACCGGGTGGCCAACCGGGACAGGAAGATCGTGATCGACGCTGCGATCGAAACCTTTTGCTGCTTCGAAACCTGGATGGACGGTTGGGAGGCCGCGGGCAATGCATGAAATCGATCTGGCACGGGCGCCCGCCAACCTGACGGATTGCGACCGCGAACCCATCCACATGCCCGGCGCGGTCCTGCCGCACGGCGCCATGCTGGTGATCGATTGCGAGACGATGGCGGTTTTGCAGGTTGCCGGCGACACCCAGGGGTTGCTTGACCAAAGCCAGCAAGACCTGCTGGGCAAGAACATCGACGCGATCTTCACAACAGGACCGGCGGCGCTCTTGCGGCAATTGTGCGCCGATAACAAAATGACCAATCCACGGCACCTGCTTGATCCGCTGTTGCGCGTCGACGCCAATCGGCCGATCGATGCCAGCGTCCACCGCGTCGGCGATCTTCTGGTCATGGAGTTCGAAGCGGCAGAATTGAGCGATCCCTTTGCTGGCGACCCGCTGTCTGCCGTGCAGGAAATGGTCGAAGGCTTTGCTGCTTCGCCCTCCATTGCCGATCTGTGCCAGAAAGCTGCCGACCGGGTGCGCCGCGTCGCAGGCTATGACCGGGTGATGGTCTATCGCTTCATGGCCGATAGTTCGGGGTGGGTGATTGCCGAAGCGCGAAAAGACGATATGCCGGCGTTCCTCGATCTGCACTATCCTGCAACCGATATCCCCCAGCAGGCGCGCGCGCTTTACCTGCAGAACTGGCTGCGCCTGATCACCCAGGTCGATTATGACGCAGCGCCGCTGCAGCCGCAGCGCAACCCGAAAACCGGCAAACCGCTTGACATGAGCCAGGCGGTACTGCGCGACGTCTCGCCGATTCACCGCCAATATCTGCGCAACATGGGAATCGACGCGTCGATGTCGATCTCGATCATCGTCGAAGGCCGGTTATGGGGGTTGATTGCCTGCCATCATAACAGCCCGCGCCGGTTGCCGCGCCACTTGCGCGCAGCGTGCGAATTGTTCGGCGCGATGTTCTCGCTGCAACTCGAAGCGTCGGAACGCAGCGAAATGTTCGGGGCCCGGCTGGAAAGCCGCAAGGTGTTGCAGCAACTGATGCTCAACCTGTCCGGCGTCGAAAATTATGCGTTGGGGCTCACCCAGCAATCGCCCGACCTGCTCGATTATATCCAGGGAGGCACGATTGGTCCCGATGGCCAACGCAGCGGTGGCGTGGCCGTATGCGTCGATGGCGAGATAACCTTTCTGGGCAAAACGCCGACGCGCGACCAGATCGCCGCGCTGACGGCGTGGTTGACGACCTATATGGAGGAATTTGACGGCATCCTGGCGACCGACCGTTTGGGCGAGATATGGCAACCGGCGCAGGAATTCGCCGCTGTCGCCTCCGGCCTGCTGGTGATTTCGGTGTCGCGTGAACCGTCGGACTTCATTCTGTGGTTTCGTCCGGAATTGGTGGAAACGACTTTGTGGGGCGGCAACCCGGACAAAAACGCTTCGCTCAGTGCGGACGGATTGACGCTCAGCCCCAGGAAATCCTTTGCAGCCTGGCAGCAGACCGTGCGCGGCCGGGCGATGCCTTGGACGTCCTCTGAAACCGATGCGGCCTTTGATCTGCGCGTATCATTGCTGCAAGTCGTGCTGCGCAGGATCAAGGCGGCAGCAGCGGCGCGCGAACGTGCTCATGAACGGGACAAGCTGTTGATGGCCGAGCTTGACCACCGCGTGAAGAACACGCTCGCCAATATCCAGACGCTGGTCAACCAGGCCAGTCGCAGCGCCGATTCGCTGACGGGTTTTGTCGAAGGGCTCGATGGTCGCATCCAGTCGATGGCAAAGGCGCACAGCCTATTGACCCAGAGCCGCTGGGAAGGCGTGTCGATCGAAGGTCTATTGCGTGAGGAACTGGAGCCCTATTGCGAGCGCGGCGTCGGTGTCGTGTTCAGTGGCACCGAGATAATCCTGACGCCGAAATCGGCGTTGGCGCTTTCGCTCGTCGTCCATGAACTGGCGACAAATGCAGCCAAATTCGGGGCCTTTTCAGTACCAAACGGCCAAGTCGGCGTCGACTGGCGGCTGCGCGCCGATGGCGGCGTGGTGCTGGTCTGGACGGAACGCGGCGGGCCGTTGGTGACGGCGCCCAGCCGGCGCGGTTTTGGATCGAGCCTGATCGAGCGGGCGCTGGCGCTGGAAACCGGCGGCGAAGCGATTGTCCGCTATGAACCGAGCGGCGTTATCTGCGATATCGGCTTGCCACCCTTTTCGGTTGTCGAGGCCAGTTTCCGGCCGGCACTCGTCGTGTTGAAGCCGGCTGAACCGATTGAAATACCTGCCCCGCTGCCGGTGCGACCGCGAATTCTGGTCGTCGAGGATTCGATCTTCGTCATCATGGCACTTGAGGGCATGTGCGAGGACCTAGGCTGGGACATGATCGGCCCGGCAACCCGCGTCGACGAAGGCTTGCGGATGGCGCGCGATGAAGCTTTCGATATTGCGCTGATCGACATCAATCTCAATGGCGAAATGTCATGGGGCATTGCGGCCCTGCTCTCGGCGCGTGGCATCCCCTTTGCCTTTGGCACGGGCTACGATATCGCCAACATCCTGCCATCCAAATTTTCCAATGCTGTGATTTTCAGCAAGCCGTTCCGCATGACCGAGGTTGAGCGGCGGATGCGGCAATTGCTGGCGCAAGATTGCACGGCTTGAAGAGGCCGGAAACCGGCAGCCGGGTTATTCGTTCGGCGTTAACAATTGCGAGAATGTCAGCTCTTGTCAGAAACCGACGTTCCGCGACCCCACAAGGGATGGCGGCTACGTCCCACTTCCGGTCTTTCGCAAACCCATCAAAATGGGAACCAAACGTCAGGTTTGGACCACTAGCATCGACCGCTGAAAAGGTTGCTCCGGCTTGGTAGCCGAAACTGCTTACCAAAGACGATTGACAGCAAAGGCGTCAAACAGCGCTTCGTTGGACACAAGGACCAACCCCTCGGCCTGAGCTTGTGCGATCAGGAAGCGGTCGAACGGGTCCTTGTGGGAGATGTTCATCTCACCGGCCAGCTTCGCGTGGTGAACGCTGATAGCCAGTTCGGCAAAACCCTGTTCGGCAACGATCGTCTCGAAGTCCTGTGCGAGCAATGCAGCACCAGGCAACTTGCCTATCCGAAATTTGGTGGCCACCTCCATCGCCGACGCGGCACTTACAGCGATACTATTGGCCTCATCTGCAATGGCTTCGCGAGCGCGGGTGCTGAGTGCCTCGTTGCCTTCCAGCCACCAGATCAATGCATGGGTATCGAGGAGCAGCTTCAAGCCAGGTTCCACCCGTCCTGTTCATCCGAAGGCAGCGGTTCGTCAAAGCGCGCATCAATCGAGATCTTACCCTTTAGCGCTCCAAATGTGCGGCGCCCCTGCGGTTTGACCGGCACCAGACGCACGGCCGGCACATTACCACGCGCGATCACCACATCACCGCCGGCAAGCGCGTCTGCAATCAGGCGTGACA
>JBILPK010000174.1:0-7184 GCA_044373875.1 Polymorphobacter sp. | reverse complement strand
GACTTCCAGGCCCTTGGTGCGCAGCATGTTCTGCAGGAAATAGACGGCGCCATAACCCGTCGCCTCGGTACGGATCAGCGAGCCGCCCCATTCCAGCCCCTTGCCGGTGAGCACCCCGGTGAACTGGTTGGTGATGCGCTTGTACTGGCCGAACATGTAACCGATTTCGCGGCCCCCCACCCCGATATCGCCGGCTGGCACATCGACATCGGCGCCGATGTGGCGATAAAGCTCGGTCATGAAACTCTGGCAGAAGCGCATGACTTCATTGGACGACTTGCCCTTGGGGTTGAAGTTCGACCCGCCCTTGCCGCCGCCCATCGGCAGCCCGGTCAGCGCGTTCTTGAAGGTCTGTTCGAAGGCGAGGAACTTCAGCACGCTTTCGGTGACGGAAGGGTGAAAGCGGATGCCGCCCTTGTACGGCCCGATGGCGTTGTTGTTCTGCACGCGCCAGCCACGCTGGACGCGGATATTGCCCTTGTCGTCTTCCCAGCAGACGCGGAACGAGATGACACGATCGGGTTCGGCGATGCGGCGCAAGATCTGCGCTTCATGATATTTCACCTTGTCGCCCATGAACTCGAAAATATCCTCGGCGACTTCGGTCACCGCCTGGACGAATTCGGGCTGGCCGGGATTGCGCTTCGTCACCCCTTCGATAAAGCGCTTCAGATCAACATGTTCACTGTTCGTCATGGCAGTACCCCCAAAGAAAATTCTCGGCCCTTCTGTGTGACCAAACGTCGCGACTCGGTGACGATGCGAGATTGTGCAGGCACTGGTCTCGAAAGGGAAGCGACGTTGCGTCGTTCCAGTTACGAAACAATTCTGACAGGGTTGCAGATGAAGACCGGCAGGGGGTGCCCGGGTGACTGGCCGGCGCCTCGCAGGCGTTTTGCCGACGCGGGCCGGCTTCAGGCCGCGCGCTGCGGGCGCAGCGACGGGTCCTCGCCGCTGAGATCGTAGACCACGGTGCCGAACTGCATCGGTTCGGCCAGCCAGGCGGCATCATGGATGGTGCGCATCACATCCTCACGGCCCGCAAGCCAATGTTCGGCCATGGTGGCGCGGCTGAATTCATAATCCTTGGCCTGGCCTTCCCACGCCTTGTCACGATAGATCAGCTGGGCGATCGTGATGCGGTTTTCGCGGGCGAATTCGGCGAGCAGCCGCACTGCGTCGCTGTCGCGCAGATCGGCCGGCAGCTTGGCGACCAGATCGTGAAATGCCGTGCGCGCCTGGTTGAGCCGCAGCGTGGTATCGGTGTTGCGCCGGGTGCGGCTGGAAAAACGGATATCCTTCACGCGTTCTTCGGCTTCGGCGATGGTCTGCGGCATCGGCCCGCGCGCCGGGAACAGATCGACCTGGAAGATCATCAGATCGGCATTGTCCTCGCTATCAAGCACGAAATCGAGCGGGGTGTTCGACACCAGCCCGCCATCCCACCAGAATTGCCCGTCGATTTCCACCGGCGGAAACCCCGGCGGCAGTGCCCCCGATGCCATGATATGTTCAGGGCCGAGCCGTTCGATACGATTGTCGAAATAGCGGAAATTGCCGGTTTCGACATTGACCGCGCCGACCGACACTCGCACCGGGCCATCGTTGAGCAGATCCCAATCGACCAGCCGTTCGAGCGTGGCACGCAACGGCGCGGTATCATAATAGCCGAGCCGATCCTTCATCCACGGCATCACCGGCGGAAACAACGGCTTGAAGAACCCGGGCGCACCCTGCGCCATGGTTACCGCCGCCGCGACCTGGTTCCACTGGCGCCGCACGCCATCGCCCAGCCCCGGCGCCGCGGCGGTCACCCCCGAGGTCACCAATTCCCAGAATTCGGTCAGCCGGCTGACACGGCTGCCGGCCGGATTGCCGGCAATGATCGCGGCATTGATCGCACCGATCGAGATGCCGGCCACCCAATCGGGGCACAGCTCCGCTTCTGAAAGCGCTTCGAACACCCCGGCCTGATAACTGCCGAGCGCACCGCCGCCTTGCAGCACCAGCACGCGATGAGCATGACGGGCAAAGGGTTCGGCGGTCGGCTGGTCGGTCATGGGCTTGGCGCTCCGTTGTTCGCAGGTGCAGCATTAGCGTCGCTTTCACCGGGTTGCTAGTCCGGCGCCACTGCAGCAAACTCCGGCGGTGAAGGTTTCGTGCAAGGTTCTGGCAAGCGAGCGATAATGTGGGAATGCATCTGATAGCCCCGACTGCGATCGCCGCTGCCGCCGACCGGTTGCGCAGCTCCGGCGATCTCACCCTGGTGCCGCGTGATTTTGCCGATGCCTTGCTCAGCCTGGCGCGCTGGTTCCGGCACGAAGCGGGCGACGATATCGTCAACAGCCACGAACCGACCGCCAGCGTCCATGCCCTTGCCGATGGAATCGCCGTGATGCGAACGGGGCTCGCCGCCGCCGATGTCGCTGCCTTTCACGCGTTGCACCCCGGGCAATGGCTGGGCTTCACCACCTTGTTCGATCCGCGACGGCAGCTGCCGACCGGCTATGTGACGGCCCGGACAAGCTGCATCACCGCGCGGATCAGCATCGCGCAGATCGAGGCGCTGCTCGCCGAGCATCCGCAGTGGTGGCGCTGGTTCGGGGTGTTCGCCATCCGCTATGGCGATACCGCCACGGGAGTTTCGGCCGATCTGTCGCTGCGTGACAGCCGGCGGCGCTGCTTTGCGATGTTGCTGCGCGTTGCCGGCGCCCGCTTTGCCGGCACTGGCAATGTGCTGACGGCGCTGATCAGCCAGGATGAGCTTGGCGCGATAGCCAATCTGTCGCGCAACACCGCCAACCGCATCCTCACCGATGCCGAGGCGGCCGGGCTGCTGACGGCGCGCTATCGCGCCATCGAACTGCACGATGTCGCGGCGTTGCGCCACATCGTCATCGAAGATTGAGGCCTATTCGACCGCCAGCAGCTCGACATCGAAGATCAGCGTCGCGCCCGGGGGGATATCGTCGCCGGCGCCGCGCGCGCCATAGCCGGCTTCGGACGGAATGATCAGCGTGCGCTTGCCGCCGACCTTCATGCCGGCAAAGCCTTCGTCCCAGCCAAGGATGACATCGCCGGCGCCAAGGACGAAGCCGAACGGCCGGCCGCTGTCGCGCGACGAATCGAATTTCTTGCCGCGGCCGCCGTCGCTGTACAACCAGCCGGTGTAATGGACGGTAACATAGCGCCCGGCCTGGGCTTCGGTGCCGATGCCGATTTGCGTATCGGTGGCACGGGTGCCGCCGGGCATGACGATCGCGGCGGCCGGCGGTGCCGGCTGGGCCGCGACGGCACTGGCAAGCAGGGTGGCGGCAAGAGCGACTTTGGCGAAGGACATGGTGATACTCCCAGAGGCTGCGGCGCGGTCCTTAACCGCGTTCGCGCCGGGGTCAAAGCGCCATCCTGCTCCCGCCCCGCAGCGGAGGCGGGGGTTGGGTCACGCTTCCAACCCCAGCCGTTGCTTGAAAAACCCGATCGTGCGCGTCTCGGCCGCCTTGCCCGGGCCGTCATCGGGGAGATGGATGGTTAGCACCGAATGCGGCGCCATACCGGTGCCGGTGCGCGCATCGCCATCGGCGAGTTCGACCGTTTCGAAACGATCACCGAATTCGCGGGCATAGCGGGCAAAACGCGCATCGGGGACAAGCGTATCGGAGCGGAAGCGCAAGCCCAGCAGGCTGAGATCTTCCTTTTCGAAACGGGCCCGAGCGCAGGCGATCTCGCTGTCCGACACATCGATCGACCCGGTCTTGCCCCCACGCAACGGCAGCGAGGGCTGCGACAGGACAGGCGCGATCACCGCCGGCTCGGTCATCATCGCCAGCGCAAAGCCGCCGGTGAAGCACATGCCGACAGCGCCCACTCCCGGGCCACCACATTCGGCATGGGCATGGCGGGCCAGCGCGCGCAGCCAGTCGACGATCGGCGAGGACTTGCCGCCGGACCAGACACTGAATTCGCGGCGGATGCAGATGTTGCCAATGATGGTCTGCAGGGCATAGCCCTTGGAGGCCGGTTTGCCCGGCGTGCCGAACAGGCTGGGCATGAACACCGTCATGCCTTGCGCCACCAGCCGGTCGGCGAAATCGACGACCAACGGGTGCAGCCCGGGCACTTCATGGATGACGATGACGGCGGGGCCGCTGCCGCGCCGATAGACAGGGCGCGTGTAGGGCGCCGCGGTAAAATCGCTCAGTGCATAATCGGCAAGCGCCATCGGTCGCATCCCCCCATCGGTGTCGTGTTCAGGCGCTCAACCGCACCAGGTTCCGCCCGTCGTGCTTGGCACGATACATGGCGCGGTCGGCGCGGTGCAGCGCCTCGTCGATGCCCAGGCCGGCGCCGCATGTCGCGCCGATGCTGACGGTGATCGCCAGGGCCGGATGATCGGGGGCGGCAATCGCTTCGGCGGCGATGGCGCGGCGCAATTCCTCGGCACAGCGCAGGGCCGACACCTCGTCGGCGGTCGGCAGCCAGACGGCGAATTCCTCGCCGCCGATGCGTCCGACGATCGCCGCCGGCCCCGCCACCGTGCGCAGCCGGGCGCCGATATGGCGCAGCGCGGCATCGCCGGCGGCATGGCCGAAGGCATCGTTGATCCCCTTGAAATGATCGACATCGACCAGCAGGAACCAGCCCGGCATCGCGGCCCGCGCCGCGATGACACGCGCGTCGAAGGCCGGGCGGTTCCAGGTGCCGGTCAACGAATCGCTATCGGCAAGCTGCTTCAGGTCGGCATAGGCGGCGCCGAGCGCGGCGTTGAGCCCCGCGATCCGTTCGGACTGGCGTACCAGCAACCAGGTGATCGGCGCCGAGATCAGCACCGGCAGCACCGCACCGATGATCCACCATTCCAGCGGCACCTCCAGCCCCGGCAGGCGCGACACCGGCACCATCACGGCAAGCGTGACGAAAAGCGATATGCCCGACGACATCGCGACCTTGGCGGCTCTGATCATGGTGCGACTGTATCAGAGGCTGTGGATATGTCTGCACCGGAGTTTTGGTGCTGCGACTTGAATCAGGAGGTGGTGGACCCGGCGGGATTCGAACCCCGAGGTCCGCAACAGCGGGCCGCCAGCAAAAAATCGCGGGTTCGGCGGCACGGGTTGGAGGTGGTGGTCCCGGCGGGATCCGAACCCCAAGGACCGCGACAGCGGGCCGCCAACCAAAATCGCGGGTTCGGCGGCGCTTGCGGGGAGTGGTGGGCCCAGCGGGATTCGAACCCGCGACCTAGCGCTTAAAAGGCGCGCGCTCTACCGATTGAGCTATGGGCCCCAACCCCGGGGCGGGTTCAACCCGCTGGCGTCTGGGCGGGCGCTTTAGGACGCATTGCGCGGGCGCGCAACTGCCTGACCGATAATCCGAGCAGCGGATGCCGCCAAGCGGGGGCGATATCGTTCAGCGGATCGAGCACGAAGCGACGATCCGCCACACCGGCGTGCGGCACTTGCAGGCGCTTCCGGCGCACGACCTGCCGCGCGGCGCCGATGATATCGAGATCGAGCACCCTGTCCCCCCAGCGCTTGCCGCCGCGCCGGCCGAAATCGCGCTCGATCGCCTTGATGCGCCGCAGCACCTCGTCCAGCGGCACATCGCTCGCCACGACAACCGCGGCATTGGCAAAGCGCCGCCCGCCCGGCCCCAGCGGCGCCGTCGCCCGCAGGCGCGACACCGCCACCACCGGCAGGCCCGCCGCCACCAGCGCCGCCACCGCCGCGCGCACCACGCCTTCGGGCCGGCCATGGCGACCGTGCCGGCGGTTCGACCCGATGGCGACAAGGATGGTTGCTGACATGCGCCCCCGCGCCTACACCCTGCCCCGATGGAAAGCGACCCGAACGTCCCCCTGCTGCCGCCAGCACTCCCCCCCGAGTTGCCCCCCGAGCTTCCTTGGCCGGGCTATGTGCCGCACCCCGGCGACGCGCCGCGCGATTGCTCGTTGTGCCCGCGGCTGGTGGCGTTCCGCGCCGAAGCGACGGCGCGCAACCCCGGCTGGTGGAACGCCCCCGTCCCCGGCTTCGGCGATCCCGATGCCTGGCTCGCCGTTGTCGGCCTCGCGCCGGGCATGAAGGGCGCCAACCGCACCGGCCGGCCGTTCACCGGCGATCATGCCGGCACGCTGCTGTACCAGACGCTCGCCAAATTCGGGCTGAGCCAGGGTAATTACGCTGCTGCCTCCGACGATGGCGTGCGGCTCGATGGTGTGTTCATCACCAATGCCGTTCGCTGCGTGCCGCCGGGCAACGCCCCTGATACGCACGAAAAGCACGCCTGCCGGCCGTTTCTCGTGACGCATCTGGCCAGCCTGCCGAACCTGCGCGTCGTCATCGCACTGGGCGGCACCGCGCACCAATCGGCGGTCAAGGCGCTCGGCGGCAAGCTGCCCAAGACGCCTTTCGGCCATGGCGCCGTCCATCGCCTCCATACCGGCGTGACGATCGTAGACAGCTATCATTGCTCGCAGCTCAACACCAACACCGGGCGGTTGACGACGGAAATGTTCGAAGCGGTCTTCGAAAGCGCGCTGGCGCTAAAGTGAGCTTTCGCATCATCGACCATGACCAGGGCAGCATCCCCTGGTTGCGCTGGCGTCATGACGGCATCGGCGGGTCGGACACCCCGGCGCTGATGGGCGAGAATCCGTGGCGGTCGGCCAAGGCGCTGTTCGCCGAAAAGGTCGCGCCGTCGCGCTATGGCCCCGCCGGGCCGGTGCCCGAAAAGCCGGCATTGGCCGACCTGTTCGCCAGCGCCCCGCGCCCGGCGCCGCCACCGCCCGACCGGCGCTATCGCTCCGCCGCCTCGCGCGGCACCGCGCTCGAACCCTATGCGCGCGACCTGTTCAACCGTCATGCTGGCGTCGAAACCGTGCCAAATTGCCTCGAAAGCCGCGAGCGGCCGTGGCAGCGCGTCAGCCTTGATGGCCTGTGCCTGCGCAGCAACCGCGTCGTCGAGATCAAGTGCGGCGACAAGGTCTACGCCCACAGCGCCGGCACCGGCACGGTGCCGGGCTATTACATCGGCCAGCTCCAGCACATCCTGGCGATATCAGGCTTCGACGCGGTCGATTTCTGGGTCTGGCTGCCGGGAAAGACGCCGATCCATATCATCGTGCCGCGCGATGAAGCCTATATCGCGCGGATGACGGCGATGCAGGCGGACTTCTGGGAGCGTGTACTGGC
>JBILPK010000173.1:0-7189 GCA_044373875.1 Polymorphobacter sp. | reverse complement strand
CGCGATCGGTAACGGCTCGAATTGGGCCGCCAGCGCCGCATGCCCTGGGGTTTTCCGACACCCCCGCCCTTGCGCATGTTCCGGTTTCGTCCATCACCACGGCTACGTCGACATCAGGGCGTCGGGAATCAACTGAATGCCATCAACAGGTTAATTGTACACAATTTTGGCCGGAGCCAACTTCGCCGTGGTGTCGGAAACCACAGACGACATCATCTATCATCTTCGATGACATCAGGCAGTTTGCCTCCGTTGGGCTTGGAGACATTATTGCAGACTTCGGCTGAACGTTGGCAAAGTAGGCGGACATGCAACGCTTCAGGTCAATCGTTTCTGGCTCTCCTATCCGCGGTGATAATTGCAGGTCCGATCTGGCGGCGGACAAACCAGAGGATCCGAAGCGGTTCAACAAGCCACATCAGCAACGGAGCAACGGAGCAACGGAGCAACCGGCGTGGCCGGGGAGTGGCGCCAACTCAACACGCCATCGGCGCGGGTCGCGATGCTTTCGATCACTATTGTCACTGCCAGACCACTCAAAACGAAGCCCGCCGTTTGCGAAGGCGACGAGCATGATGACAGTGTTGCCGTCATGCACATCTGGATGCCTTGAAGGTGCGAAATCCCGGAAGCGCCGGCGTACAGCCACATCTGGCCGAACCCCAACGGCAGGCTGAGCAACAACGCGAAAACGGCAATGTTGAACGCGGGCTGGTCGACCGGCGCCTTCACAGCTCGGCATTTCTGAGGCGCAGGGCATTCCCGACTACCGAGATCGAGGACAACGCCATCGCAGCAGCAGCGATGGCCGGCGAAAGCAGAAGGCCGAACGAGGGATACAGGACCCCAGCGGCAACCGGGACGCCGATCGCGTTGTAGACAAATGCGAGGAATAGGTTCTGCCGAATATTAGCCATCGTCGCATGGCTGAGGCGGCGAGCGCGAACGATGCCATTGAGGTCGCCCTTGACCAGGGTGACCCCGGCACTCTGGATTGCCACGTCGGTGCCGGTACCCATCGCGATGCCGACATCGGCAGCAGCGAGGGCGGGAGCGTCGTTGACGCCGTCACCGGCCATGGCAACGACACGGCCTTCGGCTTTCAGCCGCGCAACCACTGCGCTTTTGGCATCGGGGAGGACGTCGGCTTCGACTTCATCCAGCCCCAGACGCCGCGCCACAGCTTCGGCGGTCATACGATTGTCGCCGGTAACCATGATGACGCGAATGCCGTGGGCTTTAAGCGCCGCCAGCGCACTCGGCGTTGACTCCTTCACGGGATCAGCGATCGCGATGACGCCGGCAGCCTTGCCATCGACAGCGACCAGGATCGCCGTTGCGCCTTCCCGGCGATGGCGATCCGCGGCTTGGGTCAGCGCAGCGGTATCGATACCAAGCTCGGCGAGATAGGCGGGGTTACCGATTGCCACACGGCGCCCGTCAACGGTGCCGATGACACCCTTGCCGGTGGGGGCATCGAAGTCGGTCGCGGTTTCCACAGCGATCGACCGGGTGGCGGCTTCGGAGACGATCGCTGCGGCAAGAGGGTGCTGGCTGGGACGTTCAACGGCGGCGGAAAAACGCAGCAGCTCCGCTTCGGTAACTCCGCTGAACGGCTCGATGGCGACGACCTTGGGTTTGCCTTCGGTGAGCGTACCGGTCTTGTCGACCAGCAGTGTGTCGACCTTTTCCATCCGCTCGAGCGCCTCGGCATTCTTCACCAATACGCCGGCGGCTGCACCCCGGCCAACGCCGACCATGATCGACATCGGCGTGGCGAGCCCGAGCGCACAGGGACAAGCAATGATCAGGACAGTTACCGCTGCCACGAAGCCGAAGGTGAAGCGCGGTTCAGGGCCGAAGGTCGCCCAGACGAAGAACGCCAAAACGGCAATGGCGATAACAGCGGGCACAAACCATCCGGCCACCTGGTCAGCAAGCCGCTGGATCGGGGCACGGCTGCGCTGGGCATCGGCGACCATCTGGACGATCCGCGCCAGCATGGTGTCGCTGCCGACCTTGTCGGCACGCATCGCGATGGCGCCAGTCTGATTGATGGTGCCCGCAATGACGGTATCGCCGACGCTCTTGGTCACGGGTAGGGATTCGCCGGTGACCATCGATTCATCGATCGTCGAGCGCCCGTCGATGACCGTGCCATCGACAGGAACGGCTTCACCCGGGCGAACGTGCAAGACGTCGCCGGCGACGACCAGACCGAGCGGCATCTTCTCGTCGCTGCCGTCAGGCTTAAGCCGCCGGGCGGTCTTTGGCGCGAGGTCGAGCAGGGCGCGAATGGCACCGCCGGTAGCCTCGCGGGCACGCAGCTCAAGCAACTGCCCGAGAAGGACGAGAACCACGACGACCGCCGCGGCTTCAAAATAGACCGCGACCGCGCCGTCCATGCGGCGGAATGCCGGCGGGAACACATCGGGCGCCACGGCCGCCACGACACTATAGGCCCAAGCGACACCGGTCCCCATGGCAACCAGCGTGAACATGTTGAGGCTGCGGTTGACGATGGATCGCCAACCACGTTCGAAGAACGGCCACCCCGCCCAGAGAACAACGGGTGTTGCGAGCACCAACTGGATCCAGTTCGAAATCTGCGGCGCGACGAGATGGCCGATGTCGAACAGATGGCCGCCCATTTCCAGGATGAAGACCGGGATGGCGAGAGCGAGACCGATCCAGAAACGGCGGGTAAAATCGGTCAGCTCTGGGTTTGGCGGGGTCTCGGCGGTCATCACCGCCAGCTCGAGCGCCATCCCGCAGATGGGACAGGCGCCCGCTCCCACCTGTCGGATTTGGGGGTGCATCGGGCAGGTGTAGATCGTGCCTTCTGGCACTGGCTTGTGCGGCTGCAATTCAGCCGGAGTCCGATATTTACCCGGGTCGGCGATGAACTTCGTGCGGCACCCCGCAGAGCAAAAATAGTAGGGATGACCTTCATGGTCAGCGTGATGAGCGGCGGTTTGCGGGTCTACCGACATGCCGCAGACGGGGTCTTTCACTGTTTCCCCAAGGGCATGCCCTTTGCCGCCGCTGCAGCAAGCATGGGCCTTCTTGTCGGTTTCGCTGGAGTGGGCGTGCTGGTGATCGGCCATTGCCTGCGTCCTTGTAATTCAAGCGTCGCGGCGCAACGTCAGGGCTGACATCGTCTCAAGGTCAAGGGTTATCCCATGAACATCGGCGAGGCAGCGGTCGCAGCGGGTCTCAGTCCGCGGATGGTGCGCCATCATGAAAAGATCGGGCTGACGCCGAAGGCGCTGCGAAGAGACTCGCAGTACCGGAATTGCTCGACCAATGACGTCCATCGATTGCGGTTCGTCGCCCGCGCCCGCGACCTTGGCTTTCCAATCGACGAGACTGGCGAGCTGCTGGCGCTCTGGAGCGACCAGACGCGTGCAAGTGCCGACGTCAAGGCTGAGAATAGGTACCGAAGCGGGACCCCATGCGATTTCCGCTAAGAATATATAATTGTTTAAGAGTATCCAGTTATGCGAGATCCCGATCGGCGCCGACCCACATCTCCGGATGTTGCAATCGTCCCCGCCTGGTCGACCGACAGCGGCGGCCAATCCGTTGACCAACTGTCAGCAAGCGGACCAGCAAGCTGACTTTGCCCCCGATATGGCGATCGTCTCGCCGGCAGGGAACGCCCTGTCACACCGGCACCGCCACCATGGCCACCGCTTCGCGGTTATCGAGCAACCGCGCAATCAGTGGGCGCAGTGCCAAGGCCGTGACGCCTCCGCAGGCCGCGATGCCGGCATGTAGCCACCAGAATGCCGCCGGGCCCAAAGGCTCGTAGAACCGCCCAAGCCAGCCAACGATGATGTTCGGCACGCCTGAGACGAGCATCAGGTTGATGCTCATCAGCGTCGTGACGAGCCGAGCCGGCGCAAAGCGCGAGACAAAGGCGTTGCCGGGCGGATCAAGCCAGCCGAAACTCACGTCGAGGGAGATGAAGAACAGCACCACCACAGCCAGCGGCACCAATCGCCCGGCGGGCGCCGCCATGCCGGCACCTATGGCAAGGATGGTGTAGGCAAGCGTGATCAGCACCGAAGTAACGACGAACTTCTGCATCGTGTCAGGCTCGCGACCTCGCTTTGCCAGCCAGCGCCAGACCGGAAAAGTGATCAGCACACCGACAATGGTCATCATGCCATCGAGCGTCAGTAGCCAGGTCACTGGCATCGTCCATCCGCTGATAGTCCGGTCGACATGCGCTTCGGCCCAAACGATGACGAGGTTATAGGCTTGGAACAGCGCTGCCCCCAGGATCAGCGGCGGCACGAGGCTGAGCATCACGGCGCCAACTGCCCGCCATTCTGCGCGGTCGAGCCTTACCGCCGCAGCCGTGTCGCGCACGGCGTGGAACCGGTCCGGCGGCAAGTATCGCCAACCCGCCACATAGGTCGCGACGCCGACGAGCATGCCCAAGCCGGCGGCGCCGAACCCATAGTGCCAGCCATAAAGTTCCCCGAGCGTGCCGCAGACCAGCGGTGCAGCAAATGCCCCCAGATTGAGCGCGATCAGGAAAATCGAGAACGCCGGTGTCCGCCGCCCATCACCGTCGGCATAAAGATTGCCGACCTGCGCGTACATGTTGCCCTTGATGCAGCCGGCGCCGACGACAAGCAGCAGCAGTGCAAACAGGAAAAACGCCTCCGATGTCATCAGCAAGTGACCTGCTGCCATCAACAACAGCCCGACAATCGTTGTAACGCGCTGACCCAGCACCCGGTCGCCGAGCCATGCGCCGAGCAGCGGCGTCAAGCTGATCATCCCGACGTACAGGCCGAAGATCTGAGAAGCGAGTGCCAGCGTGGTCAACGGCCCGAAAACGCCCTCGACCGCGGCTCGGAACCCTGCGAAGGCGATCACATTCTCGATATGGCCCGGCAACAGCAATTGGTGGATCATGTAAAGCGTAAGCAACGCCTGCATGCCGTAGAATGAGAAGCGTTCCCAAACCTGGGTAAACGCCAGAAAGGCAAGCCCGCGCGGGTGCCCCAGAAAGCGCGTATCGTCATATGCGTGCATTGCGCCCCCTGGTTGGCACCTTAGCGCGCGCTGGTTGGAAGGCAAAGTCGGGTGGGAGCCACCGCGGCGATCGTGTCCGATAGGGAAAACTCTTTACTTGCGGTCGGCGACGCTAACGATGGTCCGTCCATTGCTCGAAACGACGCTAGTCTGTTAGGTTAGGCGCATGGCAACGCAGCAACGCACCGTCGATTACCTGCTCGAACAGGCCGTCGGCGCCGGCGCGGTGTCGACCAAGCCGATGTTCGGCGAGTACGGCGTCTATGTTGACGGCAAGATGATCGGCTCGATCTGCGACGATCAACTCTACGTGAAGCCGACGGCATCCGGTCGCCTTCATGCCGAACCGGTATCGGAAGCACCGCCCTATCCAGGGGCCAAGCCGCACCTGCTAATCGCGGCCGATCGCTGGGACGATGGCGAGTGGCTCGGTGACCTGCTGCGCGTCACAGCGGCAGAGCTGCCGATGCCCAAACCGCGCAAACCAAAGCGAAGCGCCTGAGCGCCGGCACGCTATGGTGATCCGAAAAGGCCTGTTGGAATGTTACCGTCGTTGAAGATCACCGCTGGCAGACGCAATATCGGTCATCCAGACCACCATCGTCGCGCCTCATCTTCGGCCACCCGTTCATTCAGCGAGAGCGGCGCCTCTGATAGCATCACCGGGATGGAATCCTTTGCCGTGTATGGACGGAGTTCGATATTGCCACGTCTCCAGCCTGCCATGGTCCAAATCCATCCCAGAACCCGCCAAGGCGCTTCAGGTCGGAGATCATGAATACCATTCTGTCGAATCCGACTGGTAACCGTCCCAGGAAGGACGGCGGCCGAAACGGAAGTTTGTTTCGTCAACCTACACCAGTCGTGGCGCTGGCCGGGGTTGCGGCACCTGCCCTCGCCCTGTTGCTGCTGGCGGATGCACCGGCGCCGGCACCGCTGGCCCTGGTTGGCGGCCCGATCGTGGCCGTGGGCCTGATGGGCGTCGGCATGATCGGCGCGGCCGCTGCCGGGCGCCTGTGGATCGGCGTCCTGCTTGCCCTGCTGACCGGGGCTGGCCTCATGCTGTTGGCGCGGGCGCTGGGCATGCCTCCCCTGCCCCACCCGTTCTCGACCGGGCTGGCCGTCATCATCGCCAGCTTCAGCTTTGCCGCGCGGGGCACCCTGTTTGCCCGCTCGGCAGGCGCGAAGGGCTGGTGGATCGCCCTATTCGTGGTCGCCGGCGAGGCGGCCATGTTGTTGACAGCCTCGGCGATGCCGGGGGCGTTGCCGGATTGGCTGCTGGTCCTGTTGCCCGCGCAATGGGCCAGCACGGCGATCCAGACGGCGCTGACCGGCACCGGCACCCGCGCGGCAAGTTCGGCCCTGCTCGCGCTCGCCGGCACCGCGGCGGCAACGCTGCTCGTGGCCCGGCTGTGGCCGCGTCGCTGGCCCTATCTGGTGATGTTCACGGCGTGGATCGGCCTGTCCGCGCTCGTCTGGCACCGGCCCGGCCCGCCGATGCCGCGCGCCGATCTCGCCATCGTGGCCGCACCGGCCGGCAGAATCGCGCCCATCGCCATGACGCCGCCCGACGCCGCAACCGCCAGCGCGCTCGCCCGCATCCAGCGCCAGATCGGAAAATGGCCTGCTGCCGCCGTTCCGGACTTGACCCAACGCGCACGCAACCTGCTGCTCATCGCCGCCGTCCCCGATCTCTTCGACACCGAACCGCTGCAATCCCACCTGCCGCTGCTGGTCGCGGCCGAGTTGAAAGCGCGCCTGCCCGCCGAAAGGCGCGCCGCAATCCTCGCCGCCATTGCCGCCGATCCCGCCGCCGGCAGTGTCGCGGCGCGCGCAACCCTGCCGGCGCTGGGCCTGCCGGCCAATGTGGGAGATGACGCACCGGTGCGGAACCGGATGGGGCTGTACGCCGCGCGATTGGCCGGAGAACAGCGCCAGCGCCGCGGCGGATCATCGGCGAAGCGCCCGATCACGACGCCAGCCGGCGCGCCGCATCCTTGAAGGCAGCGATCATCGCCGGCGTGGCGCCGCGGATCGGGCCGATGGTCTTCATTCGGGTGACCTTCAGCCCGACAAAATCGAGAATCTGGCGGCGCAGCACGTTGCACCAGCCGTTGCGATAGCCAAGCCACAGATA
>JBILPK010000049.1:0-21336 GCA_044373875.1 Polymorphobacter sp. | reverse complement strand
TCGGGCCTGCGCTGGCGGTGCATGCGGCGGTGGGAGCGGTGGCGTTCGCGCTGTACCTGGTCTGGGCGTTCACGAGCTAGGGTAAATCCCCTGTCGCGCAGGCGGGTGAGGGGGTCTTGCATGCATCCCGCTCGCACGGCACGGTCACCCCGTGGCAATCGGAGGGCGAGCGATGCAGGTTTCACGGCGCGGGGCGATGCTGGCGGCGACCGGCCTGGCGGCGGCGACGGCGTTGCCGGCGCGGGCCGCAAGCGCACTGGCGCCCGATGACGAAGCCGGCTGGGCGCGCATCGCGGCGCTTTATCCGGTCACGAAGTCGGTCATCCAGCTTGAAAATGGTTATTGGGGCAGCATGGCGACGCCGGTGCGCGACGCGCATCGCGCCATCCTGGAGCGATTGAATCGCGACAACAGCTGGTATGCGCGGCGGGCGATGGTCGCCGACCAAAGGATCGTTTTCGAGCGCGCCGCCGCCGCGATGGGGGTGCAACCCGACGAGATCGGCCTGTGCCGCAACGCCGCCGAGGGGCTTTCGGCGCTGATCAGCCAGTTCCGCGATGTCGGGCCGGGGGACGCCATCCTCTATTCCGATACCGATTACGAAGCGATGCAGGGCGCCATGGCGTCGTTGGCGCGGGCGCGCGGGGCGCGGGCGGTGAAGATTTCGCTGCCGCGCGTCATCACGCATGACGGGGTGATCGAGGCCTATCGCGCCGCGATCGCCGCGACGCCGCGGCTGAAGCTCGTGCTGCTGACGCACATGAGCCACCGCGCCGGGCTGGTGCTGCCGGTGCCGGCCATCGCCGCCATCGCGCGGGCGGCGGGGGCGGAGGTGATCGTCGATGCGGCGCAGAGTTTCTATCAATTCGATTTCAAGCTGCCCGAGCTGGGGGCGGACTTTGTCGGGATCAACTTCCACAAATGGGTCGGCGCACCGTTGGGTGTCGCGGCGATCTGGATCAAGGCGGGGCGCACCGATGCCATCGCACCGTCACCGGCGGAGGGCGATGATCGCGCGGGCGGCGTGCAGGCGCGGGTGCATCAGGGCACGGTCGATTATTCGGCGCAGCTGACACTGCCGGCAGCGCTCGATTTCCAGCAGAGTTTTACCCGCCCGGCCAAGCTGGCGCGACTGCAATATCTGCGCAACCTGTGGACGCGACCGCTGCGCGGGCTGGCGGGGCTGGAGATCCTGCTGCCCGACGATGCGCGGCTGCACGGGGCAAGCACGAGTTTTCGCATCAACGGGCGGACGAGTGTGGCGGATAATATCGCCATCACCGATGCGCTGCTCAATCGCTTCAACATCATGACGGTGCATCGCAGCGGGCTGGCGGATGGCAGTTGCATCCGGGTGACGCCGTCGCTGTTCACGACACCGGCGGAGGTGCAGGCGCTGGTGCCGGCGTTGCGGGTACTGGTGGGGGAGATGGCGCGGGGTTGATCAGAACCACAGCCGCAGCCCGCTGCTCACCCGCCAGCCGCCGGCATCCTCGCCCGCCGCGCGCGCCAGCCGTGCCGTCTCGCCGACCTTGCTGTCGTAGACCACCGCCACATAGGGGGCGAACTTGCGGCTGAATTCATAGCGCGCCTGCACCCCGGCTTCGACACGGGCGAAGCCGCTGGCGGTGCGGCGCTCGGGGACATCGGTCAAATACAGGTCGGCCTCCGCGCCCGGGGTCACGATGAAACGGTTGGTCAGCAGCACGTCGAAGGCCTGGCGGGCGCGGATGTGCACGTCGCCGGCAAAGCCGATGTAGGCGTGCAACTCGGTTTCGAGCAGATAGGGCGCCAGCCCCTGCACGCCGATGACAGCATAGGTGCGGGCATCGGGTTCGATATCGTGGCGCAACCCGGCCTGGATGTCGAAGAAGGTCCAGACATTGCGGCTGTAGAGCGCCTGGAATTCGGCGCGGCCGGTGGTGCCGGCGTCGTGATCGCCTTCGGTTTTCCACCAGAACTTGTGCTTGTCGCCGCCGATCCAGCCCTCGCCATCCCAGGTCAGCACGTCCTCGCCGCCGCTGCGGGCATAGTCGCCGGCGAGACGCGTATAGGTCAGCAGCCGGTCATGGTGGTGGCCGGTGTCGGCAGCGGCAGCGGCGGCGGGCGCGGCCAGCACGGCGGCCAGCAACAGCGCGTACCTCAATGGACATGGCCCGCGGCGGGGGCGCTGCCGTCGGGATTGTCGACGCTGGCGACGATCAGCTTCTGCATCATACCGCTCTCCATATGGTAGAGTAGGTGGCAATGCAGCGGCCATTCGCCGGCTTCATTGGCGGTGAGCAGGATCGATTGGGTGCGGCCGGGCGCGATGACGATGACATTCTTGTCGGGCAAGCGGTCCATCGGCTGGTCGTTTTCAAGCTGGAAGAACATGCCGTGCAGGTGCATCGGGTGCGCCATCATGCTTTCGTTGACGAAGGTGATGCGCACCCGGTCCCCGAATTTGACGCGCAGCGGCGATGCCTCGCCATATTTGGCGCCGTTCAGCGTCCAGATATAGCGCTGCATGTTGCCCGCCACCTTGATGACGATGGTCTGAGTCGGTTTGCGCAGGTCAGTTTGCGGGGTGGCGGCGCGCAGATCGCGCATCGAGAGCACGCGGGCACCGCGCGGCGCGCCGGTCGCCCAGCCGAAGACACGCCCCGAACCATCGGTCTCGCCCTCGGCGGCGAGGGCGGTGTGCCCCATCGCGGCATGGTTCATGCCGGCCATCGGGTCGCTGCCATAGCCGTAATCGACCCGCGGGAAGGGGGTGGCGCCGGCGTCGGCAACCACTGCGGACCCGGTGAGGGCGGCAGCCTTGGGGGTGCAATGCCCCATGGCGGCGTGTTCGGGGGGGCAGTCCGGATCGGCGAGCAAAGGCGCAACGGCGGCGGCGCGCGGGGTGCAATGGCCCATCGCGGCGTGTTCCAGCGGGCAAGCGGGGTCGGTCGCTGAGGATCTTGCGGGCGAAGCGGCGGTATCTGCCTGATTTTTCGGCGTGCAATGGCCCATCGCGGCGTGTTCCAGCGGGCAAGCGGGGTCGGTCGCGGCGGGTTTTGTCGCGATTTGTTCGGATTTTGTCGTCGATACAGGCATACAATGACCCATTGCGGCATGCTCGGGGGGGCAATCGGCGTTGGTCGCGGGCGGTTTCGGGGTCGTTGCGGTGGCAGCGGTGGGGGTGCAATGGCCCATCGCGGCGTGTTCCGGCGGGCAATCGGCGCCGCTCGCGCCGGCCATCGCCGCCATGTCGTGGCCCATTTCGCTGACCAGCAGGATCTGGCGCGGCCGCGGCGCCGGCGCTTCGGCGCGCTGGCTCGCGTCGGCCGACAACGACACGAGCGCCTGGGCGCGGCGGTCGATCGTTTCGATCCACAGCGCAAGAGGCTTTTCGTCGGTCGGCGTGACGATCACGTCATAGGTTTCGGCGACCCCCATGCGGAATTCATCGACCGTCACCGGCTCGACCTGGCGACCATCGGCGGCAACGATCGTCATGGCGAGCCCGGGGATGCGCACATCGACAAGGCTCATCGCGGTGCCGTTGATCAGGCGCAGGCGGATTTTCTCTCCCGGCTTCGCCTGCAACCACGGCTGCCTTGCCGGCGGCTGGCCGTTGACCAGCAGGCGATAGCCCGAAACATCGGCGATGTCGGTCGGGTCCATCCGCATCGTCGCCCATTGCGCGCGATCTTTCAGCGTGGCGCCCAGCCCGAACTTGCCGGCGTCCTTCAACATCTGCGGCAGGGTGCGCTTGTTGAAGTTGTAATAGTCCGAATCGCCCTTGATGTTGCGCAGGATGCGTTCGGGGTCCTCGCGGGTCAGTTCCGAAATCAGCACGACATGGGTGCGGTCGGCGACGATCGGGTCAGCCGCTTTCGGCGCGATGATCATCGCGCCGTACTGGCCGGCCTGTTCCTGCGTCGCCGAATGGGCGTGGTACCAATAGGTACCGTTCTGCCGGATCGGGAAGGTGTAGGTGAAGGTTTCGCCCGGCTTGATGCCGGCAAAAGCGTTGAAGCCCGGGGCGCCATCCTTGGGCGGCGGCACCAGCAGGCCGTGCCAGTGGATGCTGGTGGTTTCGGCCAGCTTGTTGGTGACGCGGATGGTTTCGGTCTGCCCTTCCGTGAAGTGCAGCACCGGGCCGGGCACGCTGCCGTTGATGGCGATGACGGTCGATGGCCGCCCGGGTTCGACCGCGAGCTTGATCCGCTCGATGACCAGATCATGCGTCGCGGCCTGGGCTGGAAGCGCCGCGAACAGGGCCAGCAGGAAAAGCAAGTGTCGCATGGGTTGCCAGATGGGCCGCGCGGCGGCCGGGTGCAAGTCGGCGGCGTGTCGCGGCGGCCTAGCGGCGCTGGTTGCGCTGCCAGTTATAAGGATTCTGGCCGAAACCCTGGTAGCGACCGGTATCGAACGAGAAGCTGGCAAAGCCATTGTCGCCGATCGGCATGCCGACCGTGCCGAAGATGCCGCGCGAACCACCGCTGCCGATGAACATGCCGACCTCGCCGTGCGGGCGGCGGTCGATCCGGGTCTCGTTTTCGGCATAAAGGCTATGGCTGAGGATGGCGTCGCGCTCGGCGCTGGGGGCGAGGGCGTTTGCGGGCGCTGCTGCAGGCGGCGGCAGCAGCGCCGATCCTGGGCGTTCGGGTTGCAGCGCGGCCGCGGCGATGGCGGCGTCGCGATCGGCCGGGGACAGGCGATAGACCGTCGTCGGCGCCGTCGCCACCGGCTCGGCCGCCAGCGCGGGGGCGGCGGTGAGCGCGAGCAGGGCGAACAGGGGCAAGCGCATCGGGCGGGGCTTTCGGGGGAAGGTGCGGGGACCGTAGCAACAGCAGCTTAGCGCGGGGTGAACGGCAGGGCCAGAGGGGGCAATTCCCTCCCCGCTGCGGGGAGGGAGGGAGTCAGCCCTTGCGGAACGGAGTCGCCATATCCTGCGCCTCGATATCCGCCGCCACCATCTCCCCTTCGCGCGCCACGAAATCGGCCACCGCGCGGCGGAAGCCCGGGTCGGTGATGTAGTGCGCCGAAACCGTCGCCACCGGGCGATAGCCGCGCGCCAGCTTGTGGGCGCCCTGGGCGCCGGCCTCGACGCGCTTGAGGCCGTGCGCGATCGCCCAGTCGATCGCCTGGTAATAGCAGAGCTCGAAATGCAGGAAGGGGATGTCCTCGCTCGATCCCCAGTAGCGGCCATACAGGCAATCGCTGCCGATGAAGTTGAGCGCGCCCGCCACCGGCTCGCCATCGCGCAGCGCGAGCATCAGCAGGATGCGATCCCCCATCGCCGCGCCGACCATCGAGAAGAAGCTGCGCGTCAGGTACGGCCGCCCCCATTTGCGCGCGCCGGTATCCTGGTAGAAATGCCAGAAGGCATCCCAATGGGATTCAAGGATGTCGCCGCCGGTCAGGTGGACGATCTCGACCCCGCTCGCCAGCGCGCCTTCGCGTTCCTTGCGGATCGCCTTCCTTTTGCGTGACGACAGCGCGCCGAGGAAATCGGCAAAGTCGCCATAGCCCTCGTTCGACCAGTGATATTGTTCGCCCACCCGCATCAGCCAGCCCTTGGCTTCGAACAGCGGTTGCTGTTCCGGCGTGATGAAGGTCGCGTGCACCGACGAGATATTGTTCTGGCGCACCAGCGTTTCGGCCGCCGCCAGCAGCGCCGGTGCGGCGGCGGGATCGCGCAGCAGCAGGCGCGGCCCGGTGGCGGGGGTGAACGGCACGGCGCATTGCAGCTTGGGATAATAGGCGCCGCCGGCGCGTTCATACGCCTCGCCCCAGCCGTGATCGAAGACATATTCGCCTTGGCTGTGCGATTTCAGATAGCCGGGCAGGATGCCGATCGGCACGCCCGCCGCATCATCGACGACGATGTGCGTCGGGCGCCAGCCGGTGCGCGCCACCGCGCTGCCCGACGCCTCCAGGCTGGTGAAGAATTCATGCGCCACGAACGGGTTGTCGCCGCCGGCACAGGCGTTCCACTCCGCCGCCGACAGGTCGGCAGCGGCGGTTAGGATGCGGGCGCGAATCTCCGCCATCAGGACCTTATGGCAACGATCGCATCGATTTCGACGCCGACGCCGCGCGGCAGCACCGCGACGCCCACCGCCGAGCGCGCATGGCGGCCGGCATCGCCGAACACCGCGACCATCAGGTCCGATGCGCCATTGCCGACTTCGGGCTGCTGGGTGAAATCCGGGGTCGAATTGACGAAGACGCCGAGCTTGACGATGCGTTCGACGCGGTCGAGCGCGCCGAGCGCCGCCTGCATCTGGGCGATCAGGTTGATCGCGCACAGCCGCGCCAGCGCCTGGCCCTGTTCGATATCCATCGTCTCGCCGAGCCGGCCCTGGAAGGGCTTGCCATCGGGGCCGAAGGGAATCTGGCCCGAGATGTGCAGCAGGCCGCCGGCGATGACGGATGGCACATAATTCGCCGCCGGGGCAACGGCGGCGGGCAGGGTGATGCCGAGTTCGGCAAGCCGGGCTTCGGGGCTGGTCATGCGGCGGGGCCTTTCAACAGGGTTTCGATATGGGTGAGCGCTTCGGCCCAGCAATCGATGCGGGCATCGGCATCGGGGGCGGCGGGGATGAGATGGCGCAAGGGTGCCTCGGCGACCATGTGCAGGCGGTGGACGTGCGGCACGCGCTTTTTCGCCGATGTGTGATGCGGCGGCAAATCGTCGATGAAGACCGCATGGCTCGGCTGATATTCGTCGAGCAGCGCGCGGATCGGTTCGCCCTTGGGGCCGTTGTTGCCGATGACGCGGTACGGCATGCCGACCTTGGCAAGCTCGCCGGTGCGCATCACGGCGTGGTGATCGGCGATGTTGGTGAGCACGACGATGTCGCAATAGGTCGCCAGCCGCGCGAGCCCGGTCGCCGCGTGCACCACCGGGGTCTGGGTCGGCATGTGCGTCGTGAAAAACCCGTCGAGCAGCGCCGGAAAGGCTTCGGGCGCCACCGGCGTGCCGTCGCCGTGGCGGATGTTGCCGGCCAGCGCGAAGGTTTCGAGCTTGAGCGTCAGGTCGTGGACTTCATCGAGATAGGCGATGAACGGATCGCAGAAATCGAGCAGGACGCCGTCGCAATCCGAAATGATCAGCGGGCGGCCCATCAGATGTCGCCCCGCGCCAGCGCCGCACCCGCCGCGGCGAGCGACGCCGGGCTGATCGCCAGCGCCTCGGCACAGGCAAGCAGGTCGGGTTCGCGTGCGCACAGGAAATCGATGACGGCAGCGAGCAGCGCCGGTTCACCGGCACCGGCGCGCAAGCCTTCGGCATCGAGCCCCGACAGCGCCAGGAAGCGCGGGCCCAGATCGGCATCGCCGGCGACATGGCCGAGCGCCTGCAACCCGATCACCATCGGCGACGCCTCGTTAACCATTTTGTTGCGCATTGCGGTTATGATTCCCGGTTATGGCGTTCGTTATTACTCCTAACGGGCGCCGGGGCGAATTGCCAACCAGGGCTGGAAGGATGACCGCCGAAGTGAAGCGTAGCGAAAACGAGTTGCAGTTGATCGGCGGTTCGGCAGTCGCGCTCTCTCTCCTGCCCGACAACGCGATTCGCATCGGTTTCGTCGGCACCGGTGCCGGCGCCTTGCTCGCCGACAGCGTCGCTGCGTTGATTCCGCCCGAAGCGACGCTCGACGTTCTGACCATCGCCGAAGCAACGCGGCGGATTGCCGCGCACGAACTGACCGTGCTGATCATCGCCGTCGATACGCGTTCGTGGCGGCAGACCGTCGTCGAACTGCGCAGCATCATCGATGCCGGCATGGCGCACCCGCTGGCGGTGTTCGCGCTGATACCGCGCGATGATCCGGCGGCGCTGGTCAGGGCCTTCGAACTGCGCGTCGCCGATGTCGCCGGCCTGCCGATCGACCCGCATGAAGTGCGCGCCCGACTGGCGGCGCTGGTCCGCCGCCGCCGCGTCGCCTTTGCCAAGGCCGCCGAAACCCGCACGGCGTGGCAATTGGCGACGATCGACCCGGTGACCGGGCTGTTCAACCGCCACCACCTGACCGCGATCCTGCCCGCCGAATTCGACAGCGCGCGCCGGCTCGGCCAGTCGCTGGCGGTGATGATGATCGATCTCGACGGGCTGAAGTCGCTCAACGACCGCTGGGGCCATGCCGCCGGGGACAAGGTGCTGCACAATGTCGCCGTCGCCATCGTGGCGGGGATGCGGCTGACCGACACGATCGCGCGTTTCGGTGGCGATGAAATGGTCGTGGTGATGCCCGATACGTCGCCCGATGTGGCGCGCGCGCTGGCGGCGCGGCTGGTGCAGCAGATCCGGCAGCTCGGCCAGGACGACAGCGGCGAACCGCCGGGCATGGTGACGGTGAGCGTCGGGCTGGCGACGATCGAGCCGCGCGACAGCGATGTCGAGGCGCTGCTGCGCCGTGCCGACGAGGCGCTGTATGCCGCCAAGAATGGCGGGCGCAACCGGGTGACGATCGCGGCGTAACCGGGGTTTTTCGGCGCTCTTTTGGTTTGTTTTGCCGTTACCCCTGCGCTGGAGTCACAAGGCGAAGAAAGCGCCGCGACAAGGCCGCGCCTGAGTCCTGGACAAAGAAAGAGCCGCGGCAAAGCCGCGGCTGGCGCCGGACGGGTTCGGTTGGCTTTGGGCCAATCGCCCCGCCAATCGATCTCGCGCCTGTCGGCGCGTAGCTTGCGCTACGCGCACGCGGCGCAGCGACTTACTTGATCTTCGCTTCCTTGAACTCGACGTGCTTGCGCACCACCGGGTCGTACTTGCGGAAATGCAGCTTTTCCGTCTGGGTGCGCGGGTTCTTCTTGGTGACGTAATAATAGCCGGTGTCGGCAGTCGACACGAGCTTGATCTTGATGGTGGTCGGCTTGGCCATGACAGGTCCCGGTAGAAACGAGGTGGAGAGCGCGTGCGGCAGGCCGAGCGCGGGAAGCGGCGTGGAATGACGGCGAACCCCGGAAAAGTCAAGCCATGGCGGCACGCGCCGGTTTGGCAAGCCGGGCATAAACCCCTATCTGGGGCGCCATGACCATTGCCCGCCTTGCCGACCGCGCCGTGCTTGCCATCGCCGGGGCCGATTCGCGAGCCTTTCTGCAGGGCTTGCTGACCCAAAATATCGATCTGCTTGGCCCTGACCAGCCGCTTTATGCCGGGTTGCTGTCGCCGCAGGGCAAGGCACTGTTCGACATGATCCTGTTCGCCGGCGATGGTGATTCGGTGCTTGTCGATGTCGCCGCCGATCGCGCCCCGGCGCTCGCCCGGCGGCTGGGCATGTACAAGTTGCGCAAGGCAGTGACCATCGCGCCATCCGACCTTGCGGTCTGGGCCGGCTGGGATGGCGCAGGCGAAGGCGAGGGCCGGGGTGCCCCCGATCCGCGCGCCCCGGCGCTGGGCATGCGCTGGCTGGCCCCGCCGGCGGGGGCAGACGGCAGCATGGCTTATGCCGCCCATCGCCGTGCCATCGGCGTGCCCGAAACCGCCGAAATCGGCGAGGACCAGCTGCTCTGGCTCGAAACCGGTGCCGACTTGTTGAACGGTGTCAGTTTCACCAAGGGCTGTTACGTCGGCCAGGAAAACACCGCGCGCATGCACTATCGCGACAAGGTGCGGCGGCGGCTGGTGCCGATCGATACCATGGGCGATTCTGCTGACGGCAGCATCCGCAGCGCCGACGGGCGCGTGATGGGCAGCCTGCGCGGCGCGCTGGTCGACGGGCAGGGCTTTGCCCATCTGCGGCTGGAGGCGATCGCCACGCCGCTGTTCCTCGGCGAAGCGCCGGTCACGCCGCGCATTCCAGCCTGGCTCGCGGCGGAGCTGGCGGCATGATGGCGGCAGCGTCCGCCCCCGTTCCCGGGGCGTCGCGCAACCTGCTCGACAAGCTGGCCAGCCTGTGGGCCGATGTCTCCGGCTGGCTGCGCGCCGACAGTTCCGACGCGCTGATCGCCGTGGCGGCGGCGGTCGCCTTTTATTTCCTCGTCTTCGGGCTGCGCTGGTCGCTTGTCCGCCTGCTCGGCGAGGGCCATCCGGTGACCAGCTGGCGCGGTTTCGCCCGGCGTATCGTCAAGCGCACGCGCAGCCCGTTCATCGCGGCGCTGTCGGCCTATCTCGTCACCCATGTCATCGAAACACCGCCGCTGTTTCAACGCGCCGTCGATGTCGTCTTCGTCATCGCCTTTGCCGTGCAGGGGGCGCTGTGGGTGCGCGAGCTGTTGCTGGCGCTAGTCGACCGCCGCGCCGCCGACAGCGAGGATGTCCGCGAATTCGACAGCGCGATCAATATCATCAAGGTGCTGGTCAATGTCGTCGTCTGGATCCTGGCGCTTATCCTCATCCTCGACAATCTGGGGGTCAATGTCACCGCGCTGGTCGCCGGATTGGGCGTCGGCGGCATCGCCATCGGCCTTGCCGCACAGGGCATCTTCAGCGACCTGTTTGCCGCGCTGGCGATCCTGTTCGACCGGCCGTTCCGCGTCGGCGATATCATTTCCTATGCCGGCAACACCGGCCGGGTCGAAGCCATCGGGCTGAAGACGACGCGCATCCGGGCGCTGTCGGGCGAACAGCTGGTGATGGCCAACACCAAGCTGCTCGAACAGCAGGTGTCGAACATGCGGCGGATCGAGGAACGCCGCGTCGTCATGCAGATCGGCATCATCTACCAGACCCCGCCCGATGTCGTTGCCGCCTTGCCCGGCGAGATCGAGGCGATCATCACCGCGCAGCCCGATGTGCGCTTCGACCGGGCGCATTTCTTCAATTTCGGCGTGTCGTCGCTCGATTTCGAAATCGTCTTCTTCGTCACCCGTCCGGAATATGAGGTGATGATGACCACCCGCCAGAATGTCTGCCTAGGCATCTTGCAGCGCTTTGCGGCGCTGAAGGTCGAATTCGCCTATCCGACCCAGACAAGCTTCACCGCGGCGCCCGATGGCACGATGATCGATCCGCGCCCGGTTGCCGATATCACCAAGAGCAGCGGCTGATCAGCCTTTCGGCACCGCATTGCCGCGGTGCTCGACCGGGATCGATTGATATACCGCCGCCGGGTGCAGGCCGAGCCGGGCGCGGACATCGGCGAGCGGCAGCGGCAGCAGCGCCGTCCAGTCCTGCGCCGGCAGCCAGCGCGCCGCCTTGCCGCGGGCATAGCCTTCGCGGATCGCAGCGACATAGGGCTGCTTGACCGGCGCCTTGCGGCTTTTCAGCGCCGCGCCGACCGCGATCGCCGCCCAGCCGAGCGAGCGCGTCTGCGCATAGGAAAAGGCGACGAGGCAGGCCTCGCCCAGCGAATCGAGGTTATAACCGGTGGTGACATGCCACAGATCGTGCGAATCGCGGATGCGGCGGCCGAACCAAGCCACCGGGTGTTCAAGGTCCATCATGACATGGTTCGACACCGCGACGAGGCCCTGTGGTGTCACCCCGCCATCATCGGTGAAATCACGATAGACTGCACCAAGGCTGCCCGGCGGCAGCGTCGCGAGCCAGGCGCGATCGGCGAGTTCGTGCGCCAGTTCTTCGCGGTTATAGGCCAGCCGACCACCCTCGGCAGTGGCGAGCAGGCGTTGATAGCCCTTGCGCGTCGAATCGCCGTTGAGCGCGCGCATGATCTCGAAGACTTCCTCGGTCGCGTCCTTGTCGCGAAGCAGCCGCTGCAGGGCGCCAAGCGCCGCACTCCAATCCTTTTTAGGGACGGCGAGGCGGGTGGGTTCGGCGATGATCGGGCTATGGGCGTTCATGCGGAGTAGTTATACGCAAAAATGCGAAGGGGTAAATGGTCCCAATTGTCTCCCTCCCCGCAGCGTGTGCCCCTCTCCCGGGCCGCGCCGCGCGCGTCTCTCGACCTCTCCCCGGCGGGGAGAGGTGAGCAAGCCTAAACCCCGCCCATATCCTCGATGCTCAGCAAGCTCGCATTCCCCCCCGCGCTCGTCGTGTCGGTGCTGACCGTCCGTTCGTGGACAAAGCGCAGCAGATAATGCGGTCCGCCGGCCTTGAAGCCGGTGCCGGATCGGCCTTCGCCGCCGAAGGGCTGGCTGCCGACGATGGCGCCGATCATCGAGCGGTTGATGTAGAGGTTGCCGACATGCGCCGCCGCCGTCACGCTCGCGGCGACACTGGCGATGCGGCTGTGCAAGCCCATGGTCAGGCCATAGCCGAGCGCGTTGACCGCGGCGATGGTCTGCGGCAGTTCGCCGGCCTTCCAGGTCACGACATGCAGCAGCGGCCCGAACCATTCGGCGTCGAGATCGGCGATGCGGTCGAGCCCGATCACCGTCGGCGCGATGAAATTGCCGGTTGCGGGGGCGGGGACGCTGTGGACCCAGCGCGCCTTCTGCGCCTGGCGATAGGCTTCCAGCTTCTCGAACGCCGCGCTGTCGATGACCGGGCCGACATCGGAGGCGGGGTCGGCGGGATCACCGACCAGCAGCGTGTCCATGGCGCCCTTGAGCATCTCGAGCGTGCGATCGGCGACATCCTCCTGCACCAGCAGCAGGCGCAGCGCCGAACAGCGTTGCCCGGCGGAGCGGAAGGCGCTGGTGATGACATCCTGCACCACTTGCTCGGTGAGCGCGGTCGAATCGACGATCATCGCGTTGATGCCGCCGGTTTCGGCGATCAGCGGCACCAGTGGCCGCATCTCGTCATCGAGCAGCGCTCGCGCGATGCGCCGCGCCGTCGCCGTGCTGCCGGTGAAGGCGACCCCCATGATGAGCGGGTCCCGCACCAGCGCGTCGCCGATCTCGCCGCCGCCGGTGACCAGCGCCAGTACATCGGCGGGCACCCCGGCTTCATGCGCCAGCGCCACGGCGCGGCGGGCGATTTCGGGGGTCTGCGGCGCCGGCTTGGCGATGACGGTGTTGCCGGCGACGAGCGCGGCGGCGACCTGGCCGATGAAGATGGCGAGCGGGAAGTTCCACGGTGCGATGCAGGCAAAGACGCCGCGGCCGGCGAGGTGCAACTCGTTGCGCTCACCGGTCGGGCCGGGGAGGAGGACGGGCACGAACTTCGCGCGGGCTTCGGCAGCGTAATAACGGCAGAAATCGACCGCCTCGCGGACTTCGCCGAGCGCGTCGGGGATGGTCTTGCGGGCTTCGTGGACGAGGATGGCCATCAGCGCCTGGGTATCGCGTTCGAGCAGATCGGCGAGGCGATCGAGCGCCGCGGCGCGGGTGGCGACGGGGGTGGCGGCCCAGGTGGGGTGGGCGGTGTGGGCGGCGGTGATGGCGGCGTCGAGAGGACCCCTCTCCCGGCTCGGCGAAGGCGCCGAGTCCGACCTCTCCCGCAAGGGGAGAGGTGACGTATCTTTACCTCTCCCCTTGCGGGAGAGGTCGGACTCGCCGGAGGTGAGCCGGGAGAGGGGTGCTTGCGCAATCCCCGCCGCCACGTCGGCCAACACCGCTGCATCCGCCAGATCGATTCCGGCAGAATTATCGCGAGAGTTCCCGAACAACCGCACCGGCAACGCGATCGACGGGTGCGGCGTACCGCCGACCCCGGCGATTTTCACCTCCGGGTCGGCGAGCAGCGTGTCGTCGCTGACGCTGGCATCGGCGAGCTGGTGAACGAAGCTGCTGTTCGCGCCGTTTTCGAGCAGCCGCCGCACGAGATAGGCGAGCAGATCGCGGTGGCCGCCGACCGGCGCATAGGTCCGGCATTTATAGCCCTTTTCGCGCACCAGCCGCTCGAACAGGCCTTCGCCCATGCCGTGCAGCCGCTGGAATTCGAATTCGCGTGATGCCCCGGCCCATTCCAGAATCGTCGCCACCGTCAGCGCGTTGTGGGTGGCAAAGGCCGGGTAGATGTGCGGCGCCATCAGCATGTCGTGGGCGCAGGCGAGGTACGACACATCGGTCGCCGCCTTCCTTGTGAACAGCGGATAATCGCCGAGCCCGGCTTCCTGGGTGCGCTTGATCTCGCTGTCCCAATAGGCACCCTTGACGAGGCGGACGGTGAGCCGGTGGCCGGTGGCGGCGCCGAGCGCTTCGGCCCAGGCGATGACGGCGTGAGCGCGCTTGCCATAGCCCTGCACCGCCATGCCGAAACCGTCCCAGCCCTGCAACTGCGGGTCGCGCGCCACCGCCTCGATGATGTCGAGGCTCATCATCAGCCGTTCGCTTTCCTCGGCATCGACGGTCAGGCCGATGCCGGCGGCGGCGGCTTCGTGCGCCAGCTGGCGCAGCATCGCGGTGAGTTCGGGCACGCAGGTCGCGGCATGGGCGGTTTCATAGCGCGGGTGCAGCGCCGACAGCTTGACGGAAACCGAATGGCGATCGGTGATCGCAGCGGCCTTGGTGGCCTTGGCGGTATCGCGGATCGCGGCGCTATAGCTGGCGAAATAGCGGTCGCCATCAGCGCGGGTGCGCGCGGCTTCGCCGAGCATATCGAAGCTGGCGGTGAAGCCGATATTGTCCTTGTCAGATGCCCGGGCGATGGCTTCGTCGATGGTGCGGCCCATCACGAAGACCTGCCCCATCATCCGCATCGCGGCGCCGACCGCCTGGCGCACGAAGGGTTCGCCGGCACGGGCGACGAGGCGTTTCAGCACCGAAGACTTGCCATCCTCGCCCATCAGCGCACGAGTGATGACGAGGCCCCAGGTGGCCGAATTGACCAGCGCCGAATCGGATTCGCCGGCATGCTGTGCCCAATCGGCGGTGCCGATCTTGTCGCGGATCAGCGCGTCGGCGGTTTCGGCATCGGGGACGCGCAGGAACGCTTCGGCAAGGCTGAGCAGCGCCACCCCTTCGGCGGTGTTGAGGCGATATTGGTGGAGGAAGCGGTTGACCCAGCCTTCGCCCTGCGCGGCGCGCAGATCGGCGAGCAGCGCCAGCGCGCGGCCGACGACGGCGTCGCGCGTGGCGGGGGCCAGCGTCGCGGTCGGCAACAGGCTGGCCAGCACGTCGGGCTCGGCGGCGCGGTGGAGGGTGCGCATCTGCGCGCGGGCGGTTGCAAGGGCTTCGGTCATGCCCTGCGCTTTACCCCCGATGCCGGGGCTTAGTCGAGCCAGCCCGCGGCGCGCAGTTCGGGCAGATAGCTGCGGCTGACCGGCACCCGCAGCGCCGGCCCGACGCCGAGCAGGGTGCGGGCGCCGTCACGCTCGACCGCGGTGACGGCGGCGCGCGCCACCCACCAGCTGCGGTGGCAGCGCGCACCATCGAGGCCATCGGTTTCGGCGACGGCATCGACGAGGCGCAGCAGGATGAGATCGGATCCGGCATCGGTATGGACGCGCAGGTAATGATCCTCTGCCTCGATCGCGAGCAGCCGGGCGTGGCGCAGGTGCAGCGGCAGGCGGGCGAGGATGCGTGGCGGCGGCGGAACGGCCGGCACCGGCACCGGGGCAGCAGCCGGCACCGTGACCACCGCCGGCGCGGTCGCATAGGTGATCGCGGTCATCACCGACGAGACCATCAGCACGATGGCAAAGGTGATCGCCAGCGCCAGCGCGGAGCCCGGACGGTTGTCGAACGCCAGCTGGTTGGCGCCGACGACCACCGCCGTCAGCGGCAGCGCGACGAGCAGCGCCACCAGCGCGCCTTCGGCAAACATGTGCGCGCGCAGCCGCCCCCAGACCTGCACGCCAAAGGCCACCCCGGTGCCGAGCGCCGAGCCGGTGAGCATCAGCGGCACCCAATAGGCGATGCGGACGGGCAGGCCGGCTTCATCGGTACCCAGCGCGCCGACCAGCGCCATGAACAGCCCGGCCAGCGCCGCGATGATGAGGCCGCGGCGGAACGCCGGCGGTGCAACTGGCGAAGCGTGAACGGTTTCCGGCGCCGGTTGACGCATTTCGGCAGTCATTTTGCGTATTCCCCGACGACGTGCCGGGTCTGCCATTCCAAAAGCCGGTCTGCAACCGGAGCAATGTCGCAACCCGGCTTATCCACAAGGAAATTCCGATGCGTTTTCTGATTGCCCTGCTCGCTGTCACGCTCGCCGCCCCGGCGCTCACGCCTGCCGCTGCCGCCGATCTCGACCTGCGCTTCACCGGCATCGAAACCCCGTCGGGCGCCATCCTGGCGGTCGTGTTCGCCAATGAAGCCGATTACACCGCCGGCAAGCCGGTGCGCGCCGTGATGATCCCGGTGAAGGACGGTGCCGCCGCCCAGGTCGTTTCCGGGCTGGCGCCGGGGCGCTATGCCATCAAGGCCTTCCACGACATCGACGGCAACGGCCAGATGGGGGTCAACCCCTTCGGCCAGCCGGTCGAACCCTTCGCCTTTTCCAACGACGCGCCGGGCAACATGGGACCGGCGAGCTGGTCGGCCGCCGCCTTCGATCTCGCCGATGCCGGCACCGTCCAGACGATCGCCATCAAGTGATCACGCTGTCGCGCCGCGAGCTGGTCACCTCCGCTGCCATGGCCGGGGCGATGCTGGCCTGTCCCGATGCCCTGCTGGCCGCGACCGGCGGCGCGCCATGGACGCTGGGGGTTGCCGATGTCGAGGCCGATATCGCACCGCGGGCGCTGCGCCGCATGCACGGCAAGGCGCCCGCCGGGCTGGCGGGGACGCTCTATCGCAACGGCCCGGCCAAATTCCGCCGCGGCGGCACGGCCTCGGGGCACTGGTTCGATGGCGATGGCCTGATGCGGGCGTTCTCGCTGCCCGGCGATGGCTCGGCGAAGCTGGCGGCACGCTTTGCCGATACGCCCAAGCGTCGCGCCGAAAGTGCCGCCGGGCAGATGATGATGCCGGGCTTCGGCACCCCGGTGGGCACCGGCGCGGTGGTCACCGGGCCTGACGATACCAACGCCGCCAATACCAGCGTGATCGTGGCCGGCGGCGAATTGCTGGCGCTGTGGGAGGCAGGCTCGGCAACACGCATGGACCCCGAAACGCTGGAGACGCGCGGCTTCAAGACCTTCCGGCCCGATTTGAAGCAGATGCCCTTTCTGGCGCATCCGCGCATCGAGCCCGATGGCCGCATCTGGAACCTCAGCCTGTCGGGCAAATCGGCGCTGGTCTGGCGGCTGGGGGCCGATGGCGCCTTGCAGGCGGCGCAGGGCATCAAGCTGCCGCGCGCCAGCTATCTGCATGATTTCACCGCCACCGAACGGCACCTGGTGATCGTGCTGCAACCCTGGATCCAGGACCGGATGCGGCTGCCGTTCGTCGACAGCCTGTCGTGGCGACCCGAACTGGGCACGCAGGTGCTGGTCATCGACAAGGCCGACCTCGGCCGGCAATGGATATACGAACTGCCGGCGTTTGCGTTCTTCCATCTGGGCGACGCCTGGGAGGAAAGCGACGGCACCATCCGCTTCGACGGTTGCATTGAAAGCGACCCGACCTTTGGCGCGACGAGCGCGCGCGAACTGGTGGCCGGCATCTACAAGCCGGCGCCGATGCCGATCCTGGGGATGATCGCCCTGTTCCCCGATGGCCGCGCGACGTTGACCCCGAGCGGAACCGCGGCGGAATTCCCGCGCAGCAACCCGCAGCTGGCGGGCAAGCGCCGCAGTGCGACGGTGCATGTCGGCACCTATCGCCCCGGGCGGCCGTTCGCGCAGGCGGTCGGCGTATGGGATTGGGCGCGCGGCGCCGATGATTCGCATGATTTCGGCGGCGATCACCTTGTCGAGGAATTCGTGCTGGTGCCCAGGCCCGGCAGCGGCGAGACCGATGGCTGGCTGGTCGGCACCACGGTCAACCTCAAGGCGCGGGCGACCGAACTGCGTGTCTTCGATGCGGCGCGGGTCGCGGCGGGGCCATTGGTCAGCTGGCGGGCGGACGTGGCGCTGCCGGTCGGCTTTCATGGCAATTTTGCCGCGA
The DNA here is from genome assembly GCA_044373875.1 of Polymorphobacter sp. GTDB lineage: Bacteria > Pseudomonadota > Alphaproteobacteria > Sphingomonadales > Sphingomonadaceae > Sandarakinorhabdus. Next base: position 3,579 of record JBILPK010000049.1, on the reverse strand, counting down.
TCTGACTTGACGACTACATCCGTAATCGTTTATCGATTACATGTGTAGTCGGAGAGTCGTCATGAGTGAGCGGATCAGCGAGGCCGAACTGGCGGTCATGGAAGTCCTGTGGCGCGAAAGCCCGTTGACCGCGCTCGATGTCGCCGCCCGCATCGATCCGGCGCGCGACTGGAGCGACCGCACGATCAAGACCATGCTCGGCCGGCTGCTCGCCAAGGGCGTGCTGGCGCATGAGGAGGAGGGCCGGCGCTATCTGTATCGCCCGCTGGTGGCGCGCAGTGCCTATGTCGCCGGCGAATCGCAGCGGCTGATCGATCGCTTGTTCGGCGGCCGCGCCGCGCCGCTGGTCGCCTGGCTGGCGGAAAATCACGATCTGAGCGCTGCCGATATCGCCGAGCTCGATGCCTTGGTGCGGGATCTGAAATCATGATCGGCTGGGCGCTCGAAACGCTCGCCGCCTCGACGGCGCTGATGCTGCTCGTGCTGGCGCTGCGCCGGCCAGTGGCGGCCGCGTTCGGCGCGCGGATTGCCTATGCGCTGTGGGCGCTGCCAGCGCTGCGGCTGCTGCTGCCGCCGCTGCCGGGCTGGTCGCCGTTCTGGCAGGCCGCGCCAACCGCGCCGGCGGTTGTCGCGGTGGCCCCCGTGGTCGATCCGGTCGCCGTGGCGACCTTTGCCGCGCCGGCCGAACAATCGCTCGATCTGCTGCCGCTGCTGGCGCTGGTCTGGGTGGCGGGCGGACTGTTGTGGTTCGGCTGGCAGATGCTGCGCTATCGCCGCTTCGTGGCGCGCGCGCTCGGGCGAGCCGTGCCATTGGGTGATGCCGGGCCGATCGCCGTATTGGTATCGCCCGCCGTCGCCGGGCCGCTCGCCGCCGGCATCCGCCACCGCCGTATCTTCCTGCCCGCCGATTTCGCCACGCGCTACACGGCCGATGAACGCCGGCTGGCGCTGGCGCATGAAAATGCCCATCACGCCCGCGGCGACCTGATCGCCAATCTTGCCGGGCTGGTCGTCCTCGCGCTGCACTGGTGGAACCCGGTGGCGCATTGGGCGTGGCGCGCCTTTCGCGCCGACCAGGAACTCGCCTGCGATGCGACGGTGCTCGCCGGCGCTGCCCCCGAACACCGCCTCGCCTATGGCCGGGCCGTCCTCAAATCCGCCTGCGGCGCCACCCCTGCCGCCGCCTGCGCGATGAACCACAAGAACCAGTTGAAGCAAAGGATCGTGATGATGAAACCCCGTCCCCAGACTGCCGCGCGGCTGTTCGCCGGCACGCTTTCGGCACTCACCCTTGTTGCCGGCGGCCTGGTGCTGACCGCATCGGGCAGCGCCGCGGCACCGGTTCCGCCCGCGCTTGCCGCGGCCCCAGCGGCCCCTGCGGCCCCTGTGCCGCCCGCTCCCCCCGCCGCGCCGCAGGTCATCATCATCAAGGATGGCAAGGTCATCATGGATGGCAAGACCCCCGGCACCAATGTCCGGGTCATCACGACGGGTGATGGCGACATGGGCAGCAAGGACAAGGGCGGCAAACAGGTCAGGACCATCATCATGACCCATGCCGAACCCGGCGCAGCGCCGGCGGCAGGCGGCAAGCGCATCATGATCCGCTGCATCAAGAAAGCGCAGCTGGTCGATGGCAAGCCGGTCGTTTCAGAAGCGTCGAAGGATTGCGAAAACCTCGACCTGCCCGATATCGACGCAATCACCGCCGATGCCATGAAGGAAGCCAGAGTCGAGATCGCCATGATCCGCCCGACCGTCGAAGCGGCGCTGCGCGAGGCGCGTGCCGAAATCGCCGGCAACACCGACCTCAGCCCCGACCAGCGCGCCAAGGCGCTCGCCGGGATCGACATCGCCATCAAGGAAACGTTGAAGGACAAGCCGGCGTTGAAGTGAAGCTGCGGCCGCGCAACGCCTTTGCCTTGCCGCTGCACGCGCACCCGGTGTGCCTGTGCTGACGGCTCCACCCGCTGCCCCCGCCGCATCCGATGCCCTTCGGTGCGCGGCGGGGGCGGCACCATTTCGGCGGTTGACGTTTACGTCACCCAAGGCCTAGGTTGCGGTCAATTCGATCTGGGGAAGACGTGACATGGGCAAGGCAGTTTCACTCGATGATTATCGGGCGATGGTGGGCAGCGAGGTCGGGGTGTCCGACTGGATTCTGGTCGACCAGGCGAAAATCGATGCCTTTGCCGAAGTGACCGGCGATCACCAGTTCATCCACGTCAACCCCGAACTGGCGGCGCAGACGCCGTTCGGCACCACCATCGCGCATGGTTACCTGACGCTCAGCCTGACCTCGGTGATGGCTTATGGCGTCATGCCGGGCATCATCGGCACGAAAATGGGCGTCAACTACGGGCTCAACAAGGTGCGCTTCATGGCGCCGGTGAAGAGCGGCCGCCGCGTGCGCGGCCGCTTCGTGCTGGCCGATGTGACGCAGCGCCCGGATGGCGGCATGCAGACCACGACCAATGTCACCGTCGAAATCGAAGGCGAGACCAAACCGGCGCTCGCCGCCGAATGGATCACGCTGCAATATCTGTAAGGAGCACCGTGATGAGCCGTATCGGACTGTTGCAGGAACCATATCCCGAAGCCTTTTCCACGGTGGCGGCCAAGGTCGCCGCGCCGGGCACCAAGCCGCTCGGGCTGTTCACCGCCATGGGGCAGAGCCAGAAGGCGCTCGATCGCTTCCTCGCCGGCGCCGTGCCGGCCAAGGGCGCGCTCGATTTCCACACCCGCGAGATCGTCATCGATCGTACTGCGGCGCGGACCGGCTGCGAATATGAATGGGGCATCCATACCAAGCTGTTCGCTGCCAAGGCCGGAATCACGGAAGCCCAGGTGCGATCGACCTTCGATGGCCATGCCGATGACGGCAATTGGGACGCGAAGGACGCGGCGGTCATCGCCACGGTCGATGCGCTGCTGGCCAACAAGAAGCTGAACGACGCCGAATTTGCCCGGGTTTCGGCGCATTTCGATACCGATGCGCTGCTGGAGATGATCCAGCTGGTCAATTTCTACCATGGCGTCGCGCTGTTCACCGGCGCAATCGACCTGCCGTGCGAGCCAGGCATGGACAGGTTTCCGAGCTGAAGTTTTCCCCCTGTCGCGATGCGGCGGGGCGTTTGCTTACCCCTCACCCTCCCACCCGCGAAGGCGCGGGCGGGCCCCACCCTCTCCCCGGACGGGAGAGGGGTTTGAAGAAGGAAGATCATGATGCGTGAAGCTGTAATCGTCTCGACCGCGCGTACCCCCATCGGCAAGGCGTTTCGCGGCGCCTTCAACGCGACGCCGTCGCCGACGTTGGCCGGCCATGCCATCAAGCACGCCGTGGCGCGCGCCGGCATCGAAGGCGCCGAAGTCGATGATGTCATCATGGGCTCGGCGTTGCAGCAGGGCGTCCAGGGCGGCAACATCGCGCGCACCGCGCTGCTGCGTGCCGGTCTGCCGGTCACCGTGTCGGGCCAGTCGATGGATCGCCAGTGCTCGTCGGGCGTGATGTCGATCGCCACCGCCGCCAAGCAGATCATCGTCGATGGCATGACGATTGCCGTTGGTGCCGGGGTCGAA
>JBILPK010000171.1:0-7290 GCA_044373875.1 Polymorphobacter sp. | reverse complement strand
ATATTCGGCGCCGTGGCCCGAAAGCTGGCCGTCGATCAACTGGGCGCGTTCGGCCTCGATCGCCTGCACCACCGCCGCCGTCGCCGCGATGGCATTACGGGTATCGGCATCGACCGGCGCACCGTGGAAGCCATCGGGATATTCCTCGGCGATGAAGCCGGTGGTGACGTTTTCACCGGCCTGGAAGCGCGGATGCGCCATGATGGCGCTGAGGAAATCGATATTGTGGCTGATGCCGCGGATGAAATAGCGGTCGAGCGCATCGGCCTGCGCCTTGATCGCCTGCGCACGCGTCGGGGCGTGGGTGATCAGCTTGGCGATCATCGGATCGTAGAACATGCTGATTTCGGCGCCTTCGACGACACCGGTATCGATGCGGACGAGGCTGGTGCCGTTGCGGCCGGCTTCGGGCGGCTGGCAGGCGCTCAACCGGCCGATGGAGGGCAGGAAGCCGCGATACGGGTCTTCGGCATAGACGCGGGTTTCGATCGCCCAGCCATCGAGGCGGACCTCGTCCTGCGTGAAGGGCAGCGCGTCACCGGCGGCAACGCGGATCATCAGCTCGACCAGATCGAGCCCGGTGATGCATTCGGTGACCGGGTGCTCGACCTGGAGCCGGGTGTTCATTTCGAGAAAGTAGAAGCTGCGATCGGCGCCGGCGATGAATTCCACCGTGCCGGCGCTGGTGTAGCCGACGTTTTTCGCCAGGGCGACGGCCTGTTCGCCCATCGCCTTGCGCATTTCGGGGGTGACGAAGGGGGAGGGGGCTTCCTCCACCACCTTCTGGTGGCGGCGCTGAATCGAACAATCGCGTTCATTGAGATAGATGACATTGCCATGGCCGTCGCCGATCAGCTGGATTTCGATATGGCGCGGCTGTTCGACGAATTTTTCGATGAACACCCGGTCGTCGCCGAAGCTGGCGAGGCCTTCGCGCCGCGTCGCTTCGAAACCTTCGCGGACATCGGCTTCGCTCCATGCCAGCCGCATGCCTTTGCCGCCGCCGCCGGCGCTGGCCTTCATCATCACCGGATAGCCGATGTCGGCGGCGATGCGGACGGCGTGCTCGGTATCGTCGATTTCCCCCACAAAGCCCGGCACCACCGAGACCCCGGCGGCGAGCGCGCGGCGCTTCGATTCGATCTTGTCACCCATCGCGGCGATGGCGCTGGCCGGCGGGCCGATGAACGCAATCCCCGCCGCGCTGAGCGCTTCGACGAAGCTGGCGCGTTCGGACAGGAAGCCGTAGCCGGGGTGGACGGCATCGGCGCCGGTGGCGAGGCAGGCGGCGATGATCTTGTCGGCAACCAGATAGGATTCGCTGGCCGGCGGCGGGCCGATATGCACCGCCTCATCGGCCATGCCGACGTGCAGCGCATTGGCATCGGCGTCGGAATAGACAGCGACGGTGGCAATGCCCATGGCGCGGGCGCTGCGGATGACCCGGCAGGCGATTTCCCCGCGGTTGGCGATCAGGATCTTCTTGAACATGCGCTGGCGGGCCCCGTGCGAAACAACGCCTTTCCCTTACCTGCCTGTACGGTCCGCGCAAGACCGCCAAGACAAACAGGAGGCAGCAAAACGCCGCCGCACCGGCTGGCGCGGCGGCGTTGGACTACGATGGCGCGGCGACGCTGGAATGCGATGGCGGGGTTCAGCGCGCCGAAGCGACGGTAATGTTGGCGCGGCCGAGCACGGCCTTGACCTGGGGCTGCACTGCGGCGCGGGCTTCCTCGCGGCAGGCGCGCAGCGCTTCGGCTTCGTCGCGATCGCCGAAAACCGGGGTGCCGCACATTGCGCTGATGGCGGCATTGACGCGGCGTTCCAGCATCTGGCGGCCCTGCGGCGAGGCAAGGTCGAGATTCGCGGTCGAGATCGAAACCTGATCGGTCAGTAGCGGCGTGTCGGCCATGGCAGGGGCTGCAATAGTCATGAGAGCCATTGTCATGCCGACCAGCAGGCCGTTGTTGACAAGGGGCGATGCGAACTTACCTGTCATTGTCATTCTCCTCCACGCACTCTGGCGATAGTTGATTTCCTTTTACCCGATTTGCGTTTCAACTCGGGAAGCACCGGCCTTGCGACCCGTGATCGAAAATTGCGCGTGTTTTGGGGTGGGATCAAGGGGTTTGTGTCATCAAACTGTCATCAAAGCGCGCTAGTGTCATGATCTCAGTATTGTCGTTTCGCTAAAATCGTCGTAAAGTCAGAGACTTGCCGGATCGAGCCCGTGCGCAAGTTTTTTTTCATGTGACGGTTTGTGATTCGGCCACGCCGGCGATTCGGCGGCTTTTGCGCGGTGATCACGGCGAAAATCACCCGCGACGCACCCCGCCTGCGATTCAGATCGGTGATTCAAACCGGCGATTCAGGCCGTCGTTTCAAACCACGCCCGGCACAGCCGCATTTTCACGCCGGCTTGGCGACCATCAGCCAGGTGGCGGCCACCAGCGGCACGGTGGCGACCAACCCCCAGAAAATCCACGCCCTGCTGGCGGCACGATAGGCTTCGGGCACAGCGCCGCCATCGGCAAAGCCCCGCGCCATCCGCGCCTGGGCGATCTGCAACGGCACGATGCGGCCCAGCCAGATCAGCCCTGCAGCCACGAACAATCCCTGCGCCCAGACCAGCCAGCGGCTGCCGAACAGGTCGATCTCCGCCAGCAGCGCCATGCCATAGCCGCCGCCCATGGTGAGGATGACCCCCCACACCGTCATAGCCCAGTCGGTATAGGTGACGAGTTTCTGGGCAAAGCCGAGCACCTGCGCGCGGCCATCGCGATCGGCGAAAAACTTCCAGATGGCGGTGACGGTGATATTGCCCATCAACATCACCACCCCGGTGATGTGCAGGAATTTCAACAGGTCATAAAGTGTCGGCGCCAGCATGGCGCGGGCATAGCCTTACGGCGCCGGCAGCGCCAGTTTCCCGGGCTATTTGCCTGTCGCCATCCCCGCCTTGAACACCGTTTCCCCCGCCTTGATGGTTTCCAGCACCTTGATGTCCTTGATCGTGGCGCGCGGCACCGTCAGCGGATTCTTGTCGAGGATGACGAGGTCGGCGAGCTTGCCGGTCTCGATGCTGCCCTTGGTCGCTTCCTCGAAATGCTGGAATGCCGGCCAGATCGTCATCGCCTGCAAGGCTTCCATCGGGGTCAGCCGCTGGCCGGGGCCGAGCAAATGGCCGCTGCGCGTCGTGCGGTTGACCGCGCTGTCGAACACCCGCATCGAATTGGGAAAGGTGACCGGCGCATCATGGTGGATGCTCAGCTTCATGCCGGCATCGCGCACGGCGCGCGTCGGCGAGATGAATTCGGCGCGTTCCGGCCCGGCCACCGACGTGCGGTGCCAGTCCCCCCAGTAGAAAGTGTGCATCGGGAACAGCGCCGGAAACACGCCTTCCGCCTTCAGCGCCGGGATCTGGTCGGCGCGCAGATACTGGCCATGGATCATCACGGTGCGCCGGTCGCCGCCGCCGAACTGCGCCTGGGCGCTGCCCACCGTCTTGATCAGTTCATCGATCGCGGCATCGCCATTGGCGTGGATCAGCAGCTGCCATTTGTTGCGATAGGCCATATCGACCCAGCCCTGCGCCTCGCCGGGCTTGGGAAACGCCGGATAGCCGGCGTAATCGGGCTTCTGCCCGGCGGGCACCTGGAAATAGGGCTTGGTGAACCACGCCGTCTTGCCTTGCGGTGAGCCGTCGAAGGTCAGCTTCACCCCGCCGATGCGGAAGTGATCGGTATAGGTCGCGCTGACCAGCGGCCCCTGCAACACCGGCTTGTCGTGCAGCGAGACGAGATCGGCATAGGACACCACGTCGATCTTGAGCACCCCGGCTTTCGCGGCACCGGTCAGCATCGCCATCGATTGCGGGTCGGTCTTGCCGTCCTGCACTGTGGTATAGCCATTGGCCATGTAGATTTTCTGGGCGGCGGCGATGATCGCCAGCCCTTGCGCCGGGGTCGATTTGGGGAACAGCTTGTAGGCGGCGAGCCCGAGCGCGCTTTCTTCCAGCACGCCATTGGGGGTCTTGCCATCGGCTTCGCGCTGGATGACGCCGCCCGAGGGGTCGGCGCTGGCAGCCGTGATGCCGGCGCGCTCGAGCGCCAGGCTGTTGAAGGCGCCGAGATGCCCCGATTGGTGGATGATCATGATCGGGATCTCGGTCGATACCGCATCGAGCTCCTGCCGGGTCGGCGCGCGGCGCTCGGCGAGTTGCGAGTCATCATAATCGAAACCGATCGCCAGCCCGGCTTTTGCCGCCGGCGAGGTGGCGATGAAGTCGCGCATGATGCGCTGGATATCGGCGATCGAAGTCGCCGGGCCATCGGGCGGCGGCAACAGGTTGGCCGAAACCGCCTGGATGGCGACGCCGCTGATATGGCCATGTCCATCGACAAAGCCCGGCACCAGCGTGTGGCCGGCGAGATCGACGAGCCGCGTCGCCTTGCCCTGTTCGGCCTTCATCACCGCCGCCTTCTTGCCGACCGCGACGATGCGGCCGTCCTTCACCGCCACGGCTTGCGCACGCGGCAGTTTGGCATCGACGGTGATGATCGGCCCGCCGAACCAGATGACATCGGCATCGGCAGCGAGCGCCGGCGCCGCGGTGGCCAGCAAAGCCGCTGCAAACATGTGACGGACCATGATGAAACCTCTCCCAGTGTGGCCCGTTCGGGCGCGTTACGTCACGCTATGCCCGGATGACGACAATACCGCCAGACCCGGCGGACACGCCGATGCCATAGTCTGATCTTGCAATTTGCAAAAAAATGTAAATAAATCGCCATTGTAAAGCGGCTATCGGGGGTGCCATGGCGCTGGCGGCAAACGACGAACTGGGCCGTATCGGCTGGCTGCGCGATGCCGATCCGTCATTTCGCGTGGCGATACTCGCCATTGCCGTGCCGCGCAGTTTCGACGATGGCCAGGTGATGTGGCAGGCTGGCGAGCCGGGCAACGGCATGATCGGCATCCGGCGTGGCATGGCAGGCATGCTGCACGCGCTGGCCCGGCCTTCGGCGCCCGTCGCGCATCTGTGCGGTCCGGGTTTCTGGATCGGGCAAGGGCCGTTTCTTGCCGACCTGCCGTTGCAGACGACCCTGGTGGCGCGCGGCGCGGCAGTCGCCGTCATCGTGTCGCGCCATTCGCTGCTCAAGCTGCTCGCCGACCGGGGTGATTATTGGCGGGAACTCGGCCGCCTGACGCTCGATCATACAATGGTCGCTGTGACGATCGCCAACGATCTGATGATCCCGAACAGCCGGCAGCGACTGGCGGCAACGCTGTTGCGGCTGGCGGGCTGTCGCTTTGCCGGCGTGCCGGTGGGCGCGCTGACCATTACCCAATCCGAAATTGCCGCCATGGCCAATCTCAGCCGCCACAGCGCCAGCCCGATCCTCGCCGAATTCACCAGCGCCGGTTTGATCGGCGCCGGCTATCGTACGCTGGTGGTGCGCGATGCACCGCGGCTGCGCGCGCTGGTCGAAGACGATTAAAGCGGGATATTGTCGTGCTTCTTCCAGGGATTTTCCAGCTTCTTGGTGCGCAGCTTCTGCAGGCCCTTGGCGATGCGCTTGCGGGTCGAATGCGGCATGATCACCTCGTCGATGAAGCCTTTTGACGCGGCCACGAACGGGTTGGCGAAGCGCGCTTCATATTCGGCGGTGCGCTCAGCGATTTCCTCTGCGGATTTGCCGCGGAAGATGATCTCCACCGCGCCCTTGGCGCCCATCACGGCGATTTCGGCGGTCGGCCAGGCATAGTTCAAGTCGCCGCGCAGATGCTTCGATGCCATCACGTCATAGGCGCCCCCATAGGCCTTGCGGGTGATGACGGTGATCTTGGGCACCGTCGCTTCGGCATAGGCGAACAGCAGCTTGGCGCCGTGCTTGATGATGCCGTTATGCTCCTGCGCGACGCCGGGCAGGAAGCCCGGCACATCGACGAAGGTGACGATGGGGATGGAGAAGGCATCGCAGAAGCGCACGAAACGCGCCGCTTTCTTCGATGAATTGATGTCGAGGCAGCCCGCCAGCACCATCGGCTGGTTGGCGACGATGCCCACCGTATGGCCTTCGATGCGCGCGAAACCGATGATGATGTTGCCGGCATGGAAGGGTTGCAGCTCGAAGAATTCGCCTTCGTCGGCAACCTTCCTGATCAGCTCGTGCATGTCGTACGGCTTGTTCGCCGAGGGCGGCACCAGCGTGTCGAGGCTGGGTTCGATCCGCGCCGGATCATCCGCCGACGGGCGATACGGCGAACCGTCGCGGTTGTTGAGCGGCAGGAAATCGAAGAACAGCCGGGTGCGCAGCAGCGCGTCGACATCGTCCTCCATCGCCACATCGGCGACGCCCGATTTGGTCGTGTGGCTGATGGCGCCGCCCAGGTCTTCCTGGCTGACGACTTCGTTGGTGACGGTCTTCACCACATCGGGGCCGGTGACGAACATGTAGGACGAATCCTTCACCATGAAGATGAAGTCGGTCATCGCCGGCGAGTAGACCGCGCCGCCCGCACATGGCCCCATGATGAGGCTGATCTGCGGCACCACGCCCGAGGCGAGCACGTTGCGCTGGAACACTTCGGCATAGCCACCGAGCGAGGCGACGCCTTCCTGGATGCGGGCGCCGCCCGAATCGTTGAGGCCGATCACCGGTGCGCCGACCTTCATCGCCATGTCCATGATCTTGCAGATCTTCTGGGCATGGCGTTCCGACAGCGAACCGCCGAAGACGGTGAAATCCTGCGAAAACACGAAAACCAGCCGGCCGTTGATCGTGCCCGAGCCGGTGACGACGCCATCGCCCGGGAACTTCTGTTCGGCCATGCCGAAATCGACGCAGTTATGTTCGACATACATGTCGTATTCTTCGAACGAACCGGGATCGAGCAGGATGTCGAGCCGCTCGCGCGCGGTCAGCCGACCCTTGGCGTGCTGGGCCTCGACCCGCTTGGGGCCACCGCCGGCACGGGCGGCATCGCGACGACGTTCTAGTTCTTCGAGGGTCTTGAGCATGGTGTTCCCCGGGGATTTGCTGGCCTGTGCTTAGCAGCGGCGGCGCAGAGGTAAAGGCTCACACAAACCCCAGCATGCGCACTGCGGCGCCAAGGTTGCCCTGGCGTTCGGCATGGGCGGCCTCCGCGAGCGGATCCTTGCCCCATTGCTCGGCCTGCCACAGTTCATCGAGGTGCCCGGCCTCGAACGCCGCCGTCGCGTCGATGATGCCTTCGGCGACCGCCAGCCCGATGATCGCCGACCCGCAGATAGTGACGACGGGGTTG
>JBILPK010000048.1:0-21377 GCA_044373875.1 Polymorphobacter sp. | reverse complement strand
TGCCCCCCCGCCCCGCCCCCGCCCCCCGCCCCCCCCCCCCCCCCCCCCCCCCCCCGCCACTCATGATGCGATACAGGCCGTTTATTGCAGCCGTGCTTGCAACGGTAGGGATCGGAAGCGCGACTGAGGCGCAGGCGCGGGTACCGCTTTATGCGGCCAGCATTGTCCGGACCAGCTTTGGCATCCCGCACATTATAGCAACGGATTGGCGCGGGATCGGTTACGGCGTCGCCTATGCCTATGCGCAGGACAATCTCTGCCTGCTCGCTGAGGAGTTTGTGACGATCAATGGTGATCGGTCGCGGCATTTCGGCCCTGCCGGAAAGGCTGTCGTCGCGTTTGATCCGATAGACAATCTGGCGTCCGATATATTTTTCCGCAGCCAGATCGACATGAAGGCGTTGCGTCGTGGCTTTGCCGCTCAGGGCAAGCCGGCGGCTGACCTGACGGACGGCTATGTCGCGGGCTATAACCGGCTGCTGCGCGATCTTGGGCCGGCGGGGGTTCCGGCTGCCTGTCGTGACAAGGCATGGGTGCGGCCGATCACCCGCGATGACATGTTGCGGTTGAACGAGAAACAGATGCTACTTGCGGGTTCGTTGGCGTTGGTGACTGCTGTTGCAGCGGCGGCGCCGCCCAGCGCCGGGGCCGTGGCTGCTGCAGATCCGATTCGGTTGCCGGGGGATGCGGACGCTGATATCGGCAGCAATGGCTGGGCCTTTGGTGGCGAAGCCACCCAGAATGGGCTCGGACTGCTGGTCGGCAACCCGCATTTCCCCTGGAATGGTGCCAGCCGGTTCTGGCAAATGCATGTGACCATCCCCGGCGTCTACGATGTGATGGGCGGGGGGCTTGCCGGCACCCCGGTCCCGACGCTGGGGTTCAACAAGAACATCGCCTGGACGCATACGGTAACGGCATCGCGGCACTTCACCCTGTTTCAGCTGGCGCTCGATCCTGCAGACCCGACCGCCTATCTTGTCGATGGCAAGCGCCAGAAGATGACGAAGATGACAGTGACCGTGCCGATGCCCGAAGGCACGGCCCCGGTTACCCGAACGCTTTTTGCAAGCCGTTATGGTCCGATACTGGTGCTGCCATCGGCAGGGCTAGGGTGGGACAAAAAAACCGCTTTCGCGATCCGCGATGCTAACCATAACAACCAACGCGGGCTGCCGACCTGGATTGCGATCGGTGAGGCAAAAAGCACCGCCGAAGTCCGCGCCGCTGTTGAGAAATCGCTGGGGATACCTTGGGTCAACACCATTGCGGTTGATCGGGATGGCAACGCGTTGCTCGCCGATGTGACGGCGGTGCCCAATGTTTCCGCGGCGCATATCGATACCTGTGCGATGCCGCGGACAAAGGCGCTGCTGCCGCCGCCGGCACGGCTCGTGCTGCTCGATGGCAGTAGGGCGGCGTGCGATTGGCAGGTCACGAAAGGCACGGCCGTGCCGGGCCTGATGCCGGCGGCCGACCAAGCGGTTTTCATACGACGTGATTATGTCGCCAACAGCAACGACAGCTATTGGCTGACGACACCGCGTGCGCCGGCCAAGCCGCTGTCTCCGGTCCTGGGACCGGCGGACTCGCAACGGACTTTGCGGACAAGGTCGGGGTTGATCGAGATCGAGGCGCAACTGGCGGCGGGCAAGATGGAAAGCAGCATTGCGCGAACGATGGTCTTTGCCAACAAGAGCCTTGCCGCCGATCTTGTCATGCCCGCGCTGCTCGGGCTTTGCCGGGGCGACGCAGCGCTTGCCGATGCCTGCGCGGCGCTCGCCGGATGGGACCACAAGTTCAACCTCGATAGCCGTGGCGCTTATCTGTTCGCGGCCTTCTGGAGTCAGGTGCAGGGCAATCCCGCCATCTGGGCGACGAAGTTCGATCTGGCCGACCCGGTCAACACGCCGCGTGACCTGGTGATCGATGGCAAGGTTGCCGACACGCTGCGCTCCGCGTTGAAGGCCGCCATCGAACGTCTGGGCAAGGAAGGCATCGCGCTCGATGCGCGCTGGGGTGATGTGCAATTTGCCCAGCGCAACGCGGATCGGATTCCGATTCATGGCGCCCATGGCGAGCTCGGTGTGCTCAATGTTCAGCAGGCGGTGCCAGTGCCGACCGGCCTGACACCGGTGCACGGCTCAAGCTATGTCCAGGTCGTCGGGTTCGACGAGTTTGGGCCGGTTGCCGATGCGGTGCTCAGTTATTCGCAATCGACCGACCCGGCTTCACCCCATTTTGGCGACCAGACACGTGAATACTCTACCAAGCACTGGCATCGGCTGCCATTCACTGCGGCGGCCATTGCCGCTGACGCGGCAGGGCCGACACTTGTGATCAGTGAGTGACGCTTATTGCCGGATTAGTCCTCCGTCGCCAGAGGCGGCTCGGCTAATCTGTACAGTCTGCTAAGTGGAGTTTCTGCCTGAAGGCGGCCAAGATTGCTGCCGAACAGGAGATCAGATGACGAAGCGAACACGCCGGAACCATAGTCCGGCATTCAAGGCGAAGGTGGCTTTAGCTGCCGTGAGGGGCGAGAAGACGCTGGCAGAGCTGGCGCAGCAGTTTGACGTTCACCCGAACCAGATCACGACCTGGCGCGGGCAGTTGCTCGAAGGGGCTGCCGGGGTTTTCGGGTCGGACAGCCACAATGAGCCCGCCGAGCCGGCGATCGACGTGAAGACGTTGCATGCCAAGATCGGCGAGCTGACGTTGGTGAACGATTTTTTGTCCGGGGCGCTCGGCAAGGCGGGACTGTTGCCGAGCGCAAAACGATGATCGATCGCACGCACGCGCTGCCGGTAACCCGGCAGGCGCGGGAGCTGGGGATCAGCCGCGGCAGCGTCTATTATTTGCCACGCCCGACCTCGGATGCCGATCTCGCCATCATGCGGCGCCTCGACGAGTTGCATATGGATTTCCCGTTCGCGGGCAGCCGAATGTTGCGTGACCTGCTTGCCGCCGACGGCGTCAAGGTCGGCCGCCTGCATGTATCGACGCTGATGAAGAAGATGGCGATTGAGGCGATCTACCGACGGCCGAACACGTCGAAGCCGGCGCCAGGCCACAAGGTCTATCCTTATCTGCTGCGCAAGCTGGCGGTGACGCGGCCCAACCAGGTCTGGGCGACGGACATCACCTGCATCCCCATGGCCCGCGGCTTCGTCTACCTCATCGCCATCGTCGACTGGTTCAGCCGGCGGGTTCTGGCTTGGCGGCTGTCGATCATGCTGGAGACGGATTTCTGCATCGAGGCGTTGGAGGAAGCGCTGGCGCGCTTCGGAGCGCCGGAGATATTCAACACCGACCAGGGCAGCCAGTTCACCAGCATGTCGTTCACGTCGGTGCTGCACCGCGAGAAGATCGCGATCAGCATGGACGGCCGCGGCGCCTGGCGGGACAATGTGTTCGTCGAACGCTTGTGGCGCTCGGTCAAATACGAAGAGGTTTACCTGCGGGCTTACGGCTCTGTCAGCGAAGCCCGCGCGTCGATCGGCCGGTATCTGACTTTCTACAATCCTGCTTCATAACACCCATCTGTCTATGTCGTTGAGGTGAATAGGTTTTGCTGATCGGGATGCGATCCCGTGGGGTAATTCGGGTTCAGCCGGGAGCGATCCGCGATCTGTCGCGCACTTGGTCCGGAAAGCGCGGTCCGGCTGAAGATCCAGGGCCCATCGGGCAAGGGATGGGCCGCTTCGATCTCTCCCGCTTCGGCAGCGAGCCGAAGTGTCTTGGCGGCAACGCCGACATGGCGTGCGGCCGCGCTCAGGTTGAGCCACGGCTCGTTTCCATCCGGCGCGGCGCGGAACACTGGAATCCTGTGGTAAGACCGGAGCGCCGTGACACGTTCGCGTGTCCAGCGATTGCCGTTGCCCGTCGTCAGGCCATTGCGGTTGAGAATGCCGGCGATCAGATCATCACTGGCGATGAGAACGAGTTGCCGGACGGCAGCGAGGATATCGGCGGACGTCGCGTTGCGCTGCCCGCGACGCCGCTTCGGCAACCGCAACTCGCTGTGAATGCCACCGGCCCAATGGACCATCAGGACGATCTCGGAAGCGTCATCGTCGATGTCGGCGACAACCTCATGGATGAGGGTTCGCACGATGCGCTTCTTTAGACGTGCGTCGGTCTGCGGAGCTGTCCAGACGGCTTTGAGATTAGTCGCGAGTTCGGCGACGTCCGCGGACGACAGTGATGCTCGATGCGGGGTTGACCCATCGTGCGCGGCGATCCGGGCCTCGATCTCGCCGACCCGCGCCAGCGCCCGGTTCCACCTCGTCTCCAGTTCCGCCGCCACCAGTCGGTTTTGCGGATCGGCGGCGTCATATTGCCGGAAGGACCGATCCACGTCGTAGCGGGCAGCCTCGAGATCGCGCGTCAACGCATCGCGAACCTGATCGCGGTGACCGGCTGCTTGTGTCTCGGCCTCGACTGCGGCGGCGATCGCGCCGGGCTCGATGACCGGGATGAGCGCTTGCTCGATCGCATCATCGACGCGCAATCCGCCGAAGGCGATGCAGCGCGGTTCGCCATTGTCGAGCAGGCCGCGCCAGCAGGAATATCGGGGAATATCGTGCCTGACACCAGTGTAGCGCACGGTCAGCTTGCGGCCGCAGCGCCGACAGCGAACGAGTCCCGCGAGGAGGGCGTCGCCGTGCTTCGGGGCGCCGTGATGCCGGCTGATGGGAACATTTTCGCTCACCTGTTTACGGATATCCTCCGATCGCTCCCAACTGACATACCCTTCATGCGCGCCGGGGATCAGCGTCAGCCACTCATCCCGTCCCTTGCGACGACTCCTCGACCGCATGGTGGCACCATCATAG
This sequence comes from Polymorphobacter sp., assembly GCA_044373875.1. GTDB lineage: Bacteria > Pseudomonadota > Alphaproteobacteria > Sphingomonadales > Sphingomonadaceae > Sandarakinorhabdus. Next base: position 16,542 of record JBILPK010000048.1, on the reverse strand, counting down.
CCAGCCGCGACACGGGTTTTACCATAGGCATAGGCGCCGCCGTAGATAGGGTTGTCGATCATCCGATAGATCGTCGCATAACTTGGCTTGCGCCACACGACATCGCCGTTGTTGCGTTTTGCGGGCAAATCCAGCCCATGCTCGATGAACCAGAGCAACGCCTGCCGCGCACTGCCAAGCTCGGACACCTTGTCGAAGACGAGGGCAATCGCTTCCTGGACACGGCGGTCGGGATCCTTCTCGATCCGATCTCCGGCTTTCACAAAGCCGACTGGAGCGGCAACAACGAGTTCGCCGCGCCGAGCCTTCTCGTAGCGCGCCGACAGTGAACGTTGCCGCAGGAGGTCGAGCTCATACTCGTTGAGGCTTCCCTTAAGGCCCAGCAACAATCGATCATTGCCCTGTCGCGGCGCATAGACGGTCTCCTGGTCGATCAGTACCGTATCGACGACGCGGCACATCTCGATGAGCTGCTGCCAATCGCGACTGTTGCGGGCGAAGCGCGAGACTTCCCGCGCCGCAACGGCACCGACCTTGCCGAGGCAGACCTCGGCCACCATCCGGTCGAAGCCGGCACGCGTAACCCCGCCTGCTGCGGATCTTCCGAGATCGTCATCGACGGTCTCGATGCGCGACCAGCCCAGCGCCGCGAGGCGATCGCGCATGGCGTATTGCAAGGCGCTGCTCTCCCGGTTGTGCAGGACCTGGTGGGCCGACGACTGCCGCACATACAAGATCGCCTTGCGCTCGAGATGTTGGGGTCCGATCTTCTCAAAGATCATCGCGCGTCTCCTCGCTGGCCGGGGCGGGATTGCCGGCGGCGTGGTCGAGCAGCAGCCGCACGATCAGCGGCATCAACTTCTGGCGTGTCGGTATTGGCAGCGCCCGCCACTGCGGCATCTGCGCGATCTCGGGATCGCGAGGGCTGGAAAACAGATCGAACTGAAAGGTCATGGGCTTGCGCGGCATGAAGGCCTCCTCGATTTGAGTCGTGAGAGCCCGATGCTGCGCCCGAAATCTGCGGAGCTGAAATAGGTCGCGTCGTCCGCAGCAACTTTACCAAGTCAGCCAGCGCGCCAATATCGACATGGGGAGCCGCCTCGAAACGCACCCTGGCGCAAACGCCACGATCGAACATCCATGCCGGAATCTCAAGACAGCGCTCCGACACTGAACCGCCGATACTGCAGCGGAAAATGTTCGAGCCTGCCCGCGCCACGGTCTCATGAACGTGTACCCGACGCCCGGCCCAAGGATGCCACCGATAGTGAATCTCGCGAACATCGGTCCCGTGGGCGTTCCGTCGCTGCGTTGTACAACGGCAGGCGCCCGCACTCATCTCTTGACCGCAGGACGCCCGATCACGTCTACTTCAACCAACCGCTTCTCGCAGCGGCATGAAACCGGCAGACGCTCCACTTAGCAATCGCGCGGGCCTGTGCAGATAAACCGAGCCACCTCTCTTGGCCGAAATCGATACCGCCGCCGCCCAGCGAGACGCATGCTCGCGTTCGTGCTCCAGCACCATTCGCACCGCGCGCTCGCGCACCTCGGGCGCATACTTGTTCGTTGTCTTGCTCATAGTGGCTCCACCTTCTCAGGAGTTGGAGCCTCCGGCAAACCCGGCGCGGTTCAGTCGGCTCGGCGCTCTGTGTTCCGCGCGCGATCTCACAGCCTATTTCGCCGCGTGGCACATCGCGATGGAGAACTTAATGGCAGGGTTCGTAGTGAATCGGAAAACTTATTGTAAGTCGGAGAACTTGATTGGAACACTACACCGACCAGGCCAGAAACGGCAGACTATTCAACCGTGACGCTCTTGGCGAGGTTGCGCGGCTGATCGACATCGGTGCCCTTGGCGAGGGCGACGTGATAGGCGAGCAGCTGGATAGGGATGGCGGTGACCAGCGGGCTGATGAAGGCATCGACCGTCGGCATTTCGATCGTCGCGGTGGCGCTAGCACCGTGTTCGGCAAGGCCGGCGGCATCGGACAGCAGATAGACGAGGCCGCCGCGCGCCATGACTTCCTGCATGTTGGAGATGGTCTTTTCGAAGCGCGGGCCCGAGGGCGCGATGACGATCACCGGCACATTCTCGTCGATCAGCGCGATGGGGCCGTGCTTCAATTCGCCGGCGGCATAGCCTTCGGCGTGGATATAGCTGATTTCCTTCAGCTTCAGCGCGCCTTCGAGCGCCATCGGATAATCGGGGCCGCGGCCGATATAGAGGATGTCGCGCGCTTTCGATAGCGGCACGGCGAGGGCATCGATGGTCGCTTCGACCTTTAGCGCCGCGTTCATCGCGGCCGGGACTTCAGTGAGGAGATGCACCAGCCGGGCTTCCTCCGCCGCGTCAATGCGGCCCTTGGCCTTGCCGAGCGCGATGGCGAAGGCAGCGAGCACGGCGAGCTGGCAGGTGAAGGCCTTGGTGCTGGCGACGCCGATCTCGGGGCCGGCATGGGTGGGCAGCAACAGGTCGGCTTCGCGCGCCATCGTCGATGACGCGACGTTGACGACCGCAGCGATATACTGCCCGCCGGCCTTGGCATGGCGCAGGGCCGCCAGTGTGTCGGCGGTTTCGCCCGATTGCGAGATGAACAGCGCCAACCCGCCGGGTTCATAGACCGGGTCGCGATAGCGGAATTCGGAGGCATTCTCGATCTGGACGGGGATGCGCGCCAGGCTTTCGAGCCAATAGGTCGCGACCTGGCCGGCGAGCAGCGCGGTGCCGCAGGCGACGATCTGGATGCGCTTCACATCGCCCAGGTCGAAAGGCAGGGCGGGCAGGCTGACGGTTTCGGCGAGCGGATCGAGATAGGCGCCGAGCGTTTGCGCCACCACGATCGGCTGTTCATGGATTTCCTTTTCCATGTAGTGCCGGTGATTGCCTTTCTCGATGACCGCTGCGGACGCCGAGGAGATGATCACCGGGCGGTCGACGGGGCGGTCGCTGCCATCGAAGACCTGGGCGCCGGTGCGCGACAGGCGGACCCAATCGCCTTCCTCGAGATAGCTGATGCGGTTGGTGAACGGCGCGAGGCCGAGCGCGTCCGACCCCAGGAACATCTCGTCATCACCAAAGCCCACGACCAAAGGCGAGCCGCGGCGCGCGCCGTACATGACATCGGGGTAGCGGCGGAACAGGATGGCAAAGCTGAAGGCACCGTGCAGGCGCTTCAGGGTGTGGGCGACGGCTTCGTCGGGTGACGCGCCGGCTGCCAGTTGCATGGTCAGCAAATGCGCGACGACTTCGCTGTCGGTCTGCGAGGTCAGCGTGCGGCCGGCGGCGATGACTTCCTCGCGCAGCGGCTTGAAGTTTTCGATAATGCCGTTGTGGACTAGCGCGACGTCATCGGTAGCGTGCGGATGGGCATTGTCGGTGGTCGGCGCGCCATGGGTGGCCCAGCGGGTGTGGGCGATGCCGATGTTGCCGGGCAGCGGATCGGCAGCGAGCACGGCAACAAGATTGTCGAGCTTGCCGGCGGCACGGCGGCGGCCGAGCGCGCCATCGCTGATCGTCGCCAGCCCCGAGGAGTCATAGCCGCGATATTCCATGCGTCGCAGCCCTTCTATCAGCCGCTGGCTGACCGGGGTTGCCGACAGGATGCCGATGATGCCGCACATCTGGAAGCACTCTTTCTTCTCCCCTCCCGGTACGGGAAGGGTCGTGGGTGGGTCTTACGTCTGCTTCTTCGCCGTCTGCCGCGCCCGGAATGCCGCCGCCCAGCCGGGTTTTTCGGTCTGCGCCGGCCGCACCAGCGCCAGCGCGTCCGCGCCGACATCCGCCGTCACCGTGCTGCCGGCGCCGACAATCGCGCCGTCGCCGATGCTTACCGGTGCCACCAGCGCCGAATTGGAACCGATGAAGGCGCCGGCGCCGATGACCGTCTTGTACTTGAAAAAGCCGTCATAATTGCAGGTGATCGTGCCGGCGCCGATATTGGCCCTGGCGCCGACGCTGGCATCGCCGATGTACGACAGATGGTTGGCCTTGGCACCGGCGGCGAAATCGGCCTTTTTCGTTTCGACGAAATTGCCGATCTTGACCCCGGGGCCCAGCACCGTGCCGGGGCGCAGCCGCGCGAACGGGCCGATTTCGCAATCTTCGCCGACGGTCGCACCTTCGAGATGGCTGTGGGCGCGGACCACCGTGCCGCTGGCGATGCGCACGCCCGGGCCGAAGACGACAAAGGGTTCGATGGTGACATCGCGGGCGATTTCGGTGTCATGCGCGAAGAAAACGCTGCCCGGATCGATCAGCGTCACGCCATCGGCCATGGCGGCGGCGCGGCGCCGGGCCTGCCAGCGGGCTTCCATCGCGGCGAGTTCGGCACGGCTGTTGACGCCGGCGACTTCGTCGGGATCGGTCTCGATCACCCGCGCGCTGCGGCCATCGGCAATCAGCAGCCCGATGATGTCGGGCAGATAATATTCACCCGCGGCATTGGCATTGCCGACGCGCGCCAGCAATGACCACAGATCGACGGCGCGGACGAGCAACAAGCCGGAATTGCACAGGGTTTCGGCGCGCTCGGCGGCAGTGGCGTCCTTGAATTCGACCATTTTCGCGATGACACCGCCCTGCGCGATGACCCGGCCATAGGCGCCGGGGTCTTCGGGACGAAAGGCGAGGACGGCTGCGGCGACATCGGCAGCAAGCGCTTCCTGCAGGCGCCGGACGGTCGCGGCGCTGACCAGCGGCGCATCGCCGAACATGACGAGGATGTCGCCTTCGAAGCCCGCGAGTGCCGCCTTGGCCTGCAAGGCGGCATGGGCCGTGCCCAACTGGGGCGATTGCACCGCGACGCTGACGCCGCGCCCGGCGACAGCGGCTTCGACCTGTTCGCGCGCCGATCCGACGACGACGACCAGGCGTTGCGGCGCGAGACCTTGCAGGCTGTCCAATAAGTGTAACAGCATTGGCTTACCGGCAAGCGGATGCAGAACCTTGTGCCTTGCCGATTTCATCCGCGTGCCTTGCCCGGCGGCGAGGATGATCACGGCAAGGGGGCGGGGAGCGGCGGGAACGGTCACGCCTTTTGCGATGCCATAATGCCGCTGGCTTGGGAAGCATTGCCGACCTTGCAGCAAGCTGCCATTGGGCAGCGTTGATGCTGCCTGCCACCATCGTCTTCGATCTCGACGGTACCCTCGTCGATACCGCGCCCGATCTGTGCGCGGCGTTGAACCATGCGCTCGGCGTTCTCGGCCGGCCGGGGGTGCCCGCCGATGATGTGCGCCACATGGTCGGCCATGGAGCGCGCAAGCTGCTCGAAAAAGGCCTGGCCGCGACCGGCACGATGACGCCGGATCTGGTCGAAGCCGGGGTGGCACCGTTCCTGGCCTTTTATGCCGATCATGTCGCCGTTGGCTCGCGGCCCTACCCGGGCGTGGAGGCGGCGCTTGTTGCGCTGGCGGCGGCGGGGTCGCGGCTGGCGATCTGTACCAACAAGCCGGTGGCGCTGTCGCGGGCGCTGGTTGCGGCGCTCGGCTGGGACGCGCGCTTTGCCGCCAATCTGGGGTTCGATTCGGTGCCGGCACCCAAACCCGATCCGGCGCATCTGTTCGCCGCGATAGCCGCCGCCGGGGGCGACCCGGCGACCACGGTCTTCGTCGGTGATTCGATCACCGACACGACCACGGCGCGCGCCGCCGGCATTCCCGTGATCGCGGTCAGTTTCGGCTTTTCCGACCGGCCGATCGCCGATCTCGGGGCCGATCTGGTGATCGACCATTATGATGAACTGCTGCCGGCGCTGCGGCGGCTGGTGGCGGCATGACGGTGTCGGTCGGAGTCCTGTTGCTGGTCGGCGTTGCCGCGCTTGTCATCGGCGTGCTGGTCGGGCGCCGGTTCGCGCCGGCCGCGATGCCGCTGCCGGTGGTGGCACCGGTGCCGCCGGTCGCACCGCCGCCGCCGGTGCTCGCCGACCGGATCAGTGTTGCGGATCTCGCCGATCCGGCGCTGATCGTTGTCGGCGATACCGCCGTTGCCGCCAATGCCGAAGCGCGGCGGCTGTTCGGGGACCGGATCGCCGGCAGCGACTTGCGGCTGACGCTGCGCCACCCGGTGGTGCTCGATGCCGTCGCCGAAACCCGCCAGACCGGCCAGACCGTGGAGCGCGAGATCGCCGGGCTGGGCAGCGGCAGCGTCGGCAACAGCGCCTGGCGGATGCGGACCGTCGATGCCGGCGAGGGCCGGGTGCTGGTGATTTTCGACGATATCACCCAGGCGCGGCTGACCGAGCGCATGCGGGTCGATTTCGTCGCCAACGCCAGCCACGAATTGCGCACGCCGCTGGCGACACTGTCGGGCTTCATCGAAACGCTGCAGGGCCCCGCCGCCGAGGATGAGCCGGCGCGGCGGCGGTTTCTCGAGATCATGGCGCGCGAGGCGGCGCGCATGTCACGGCTGATCGACGATTTGCTGTCGCTGTCGCGGATCGAGCTCGACAAGCATGTCCGCCCGGTGATGCAGCTCGATCTGAGCGCGGTGATAGCCGATGTCGGCAAGACGCTGGCGATGCGGCTGGAGGCCGATCAGCGCCAGTTGATAATCGAGGAACCGGCGACGCTGCCGCCGGTGATCGGCGATCGCGATCAATTGCTTCAGGTGCTGCACAATCTGGTGTCCAACGCGCTCAAGTATGGCCGCAGCGGCACGCCGATCACGGTGGCGGCGGTGGCCGAATCGGCGCAGCCGGGTGGGCTGCCGATGGTGCGGCTGACGGTGTCCGACCAGGGAGAGGGCATTGCCGCCGAGCATCTGCCGCGGCTGACCGAGCGCTTCTATCGCGTCGATTCGGTGCGGTCGCGGACCATGGGCGGCACCGGGCTGGGCCTGGCGATCGTCAAGCATATCGTCGAGCGCCATCGCGGCGTGCTCGAGATCAGCAGCGTGCTCGGGAAGGGGACGTGCATCGCGCTGACCCTGCCGCAAGCGGCGGTTTCCAAGGTCCCGCCGGCTGTGTGACAGCGGCGCAGGCCGTCGTCACAAAATTGTAATAAAACCGTCATACGGCATGCATCTGCGGGCGTTACCGCAAGGAATGTTGTCCCGGTCGATGAGTCCCGACAAAGCCAAGTCGCTTCCCGCCGCGCGCCGTTTCGGCGCGGTGGCGGCGCTTGCCTTGCTCGCCGGCTGCAGCGGTGACAGCCGTACCCAGATCCGCATTGTCGGCTCGTCGACGGTCTATCCCTTCACCGCGGCGGTTGCCGAACAATTCAAGCGGACCTGGCCGCAATATGACGCGCCGATCGTCGAGGCGACCGGCACCGGCGGCGGCATCAAGCTGCTTTGCGCCGGGGTGGGGCAGCAATATCCCGATATCGCCAACGCCTCGCGCCGCATCAAGGCGAGCGAGCTTGCCGATTGTGCGCGCCACGGCGTCAACGGGATCATCGAATTGCAGATCGGGCTCGACGGGCTGGTCGTTGCCCAGTCCCGCCGCGGCAATTTCCGGGGGCTGACCGAGCGCGACATCTATCGCGCGCTCGCCGCCGATCCCTTCGGACGCGGCCCGAATCGGGCGCGGACCTGGGCCGATGTCAACCCGGCGCTGCCGCCGACGCCGATCATGGTCATCGGCCCGCCGCCGACATCGGGCACCCGTGACAGCTTCGACGAACTGTACCTTATCAAGGGCTGCGAAACCGATGCGGCGATGCGCGCACTCAAACTGTCCGACGAACGGCGGTTCCGGACTGTCTGTTCGAAATTGCGCGAGGATGGCCTGTTCATCGAAGGCGGCGAGAACGACAATCTCATCGTCCAGAAAATCGCCGCCAATCCGCTTGCCATCGGCATCTTCGGCTATTCGTTCCTCGAGGAAAATCTCGATCGCCTGAAAGACGTGCCGCTCGGCGGGGTCGAGGCGACCTATGAGAATATCGCCTCGTTCCGCTACCCGGCATCGCGGCCGCTGTACCTGTACGTCAAGGCGCAGCATGTCCGGGCCGTTCACGGGCTGGCGGCTTTCCTGGGCGAATACAGCAAGGATTCAGCCTGGGGCCGGCGCGGCTATCTATCGCGTCGCGGCCTGGTGGCATCATCCGATGCGGCGCGCGCTGACAATGCCGCGATTGCCGCCAATCTCGTCCCCCTCGATCCGGCGACGCTGTGATCGGCGTGTTTGCCTTGGTGCTGATGGCGCTGGCGCTGTTCGGCTATTGGCTCGGGCGCCAGCGCGGCCGGGCGTTGCGCCGCGGCACGACGATCCGCATCGGCACGGTGCATTCATTGCCGGTCTATCACGGCCTGTTCGTTGCGCTCGTGGCACTGGTACCGGCCTTGCTGGTGCTCGCCGCCTGCGCCATGGCCGGCGACGGGCTGGTCGCCGATCGCATCATCGCCGCGGTGCCGACGGCGTCGCGGCCGGTTACCGAGATCGATCGCGGTGCCTTCATGAACGATGTGCGCGGGCTGGCGAACGGTTCGCTGGAAGCCGCCTTCAACCCGGCGGCGACAGCGGTGGTGCCGCTGTATCGCAGCACGCGCGATGGTTTCGACCTGGCCGCCGGGGCGGTATCGGTCGCGTTGCTGGCAATCGGCGGCGTCTGGGCCTTTTCGCGGTTGCGGCCGGATTTTCGGGCGCGCAACCGGGTCGAACGGATGTTGCAGGGGCTGCTGGTGCTCGCCTCGACGGTGGCCATCCTGACGACCTTCGGCATCGTATTGTCGCTGCTGTTCGAATCATGGCGCTTTTTCCAGCTGGTGCCGCCGGGCGAATTCCTGTTCGGCACGCACTGGTCACCGCAAACCGCGATCCGCAGCGACCAGGTCGGTTCGTCGGGGGCGTTCGGCGCGGTGCCGCTGTTCTGGGGCACGATCTTCATCGGTGCGATCATCGCTATGATCGTGGCGGTGCCATTGGGGCTGATGGCGGCGATCTACCTGACGCAATATGCCGACGCGCGGGTGCGGCGGGTGCTGAAACCGATGCTCGAACTGCTCGCCGGCGTGCCGACGGTGGTCTACGGTTTCTTCGCCGCGCTCGTCGTGGCGCCGGCGGTGCGCGATTTCGGCATCTGGCTCGGCATCAGCAACGCTTCGGGCGAAAGCGCGCTCGCCGCCGGGCTGGTGATGGGCATCATGATCATCCCGTTCGTCTCGTCGATGGCCGATGATGCGTTGATGGCGGTGCCCGCCGACATGCGCGACGGCAGCTATGCGATGGGGGCGACGCGCTCCGAAACCGTCATCCGCGTGCTGGTACCGGCGGCGCTGCCGGGCATCACCGGCGGCGTGCTGCTCGCGGTCAGCCGCGCCATCGGGGAAACCATGATCGTCGTGATGGCAGCAGGGCTGGCCGCGAACCTCACGATCAACCCCTTCGATAGCGTCACGACGGTCAGCGCGCAGATCGTCGCGCTGCTCACCGGCGACCAGGAATTCGACAGCGCGAAAACGCTGTCGGCCTTTGCGCTCGGGCTGGTGCTGTTCGGCATCACGCTGCTGCTCAACATCTATGCGCTGTCGGTGGTCCGCAAATATCGCGAGGCCTATGAATGACGGCGCGTAACGCTCCACTGCGCGCGCCGACCGACTGGACCTCGCCCGCCATGGCGGCACGGGTGGCGGCGCGCTATCGCGGCGAACGCCTGTTCCGCCTCGCCGGTCTCGGCGCGCTGTGCCTTGCCGGGTTGTTCCTCGCCTTCCTGCTGTTCACCATCGTGCGCACCGGCTGGAGCGGGTTCCAGCACAGCGAAGTGCGGGTGACGGTGGCCTTCGATGCGCGCGCGCTCGGCATCGATCCGGTGGCGGCGCGCGGCCCGGGCGGCGTGGAGGCGATCCGCCGTGCCGATTTCAACGCGCTGATGCAGCGCAGCGCGGCGGCGCAACTGGGGCCGGCCGCCGATGTCGTTTCGGAAGGCGCCTGGCTCGACCTGCGCGCCGCCGTGCTCGCCGACCGCTCGGTGCTCGGTCAGACGCGCACGCTCTGGGTGCCGGTGCGCAGCAGTATCGACCTGATTGCCAAGGGCAAGTTCGACCTGAACGAGCCCGAAGTCTCGCGCGGTGTCAGCAACGAGGATATCGCCGATTATCGCTATCTGAAAGCGCGCGGCCTCATCCGCACCGATTTCAACGAGATTTTCGTCACCGCCGCCAATTCGACCGACCCCGAACTCGCCGGCATCTGGGGCGCGGCGCTGGGTTCGCTGCTGACAATCCTGGTCACCATTGCCGCGGCCTTTCCGGTCGGCGTGCTGGCGGCGGTATGGCTGGAGGAATTTGCCGGCCGCAGCCGCTGGACCGATTTCGTCGAAGTGTCGATTTCCAACCTGGCCGCGGTGCCGTCGATCATCTTCGGGCTGCTCGGCCTCGCGGTCTTCCTCAATGTCTTCAACATGCCGCGTTCGGCACCGCTCGTTGGCGGGCTGACGCTGGCGTTGATGACCCTGCCGGTCATCGTCATCACCGCGCGCGCCGCGATCCGCGCCGTGCCGGGGTCGGTGCGCGATGCGGCGCTGGGCATCGGCGCCTCGCCGATCCAGGTGATTTTCCACCATGTCCTGCCGCTGGCGCTGCCGGGCATCATGACCGGCACGATCATCGGCATGGCGCGCGCCCTTGGTGAAACCGCGCCGTTGCTGCTCATCGGCATGCGCGCCTTTGTCGCCGATGCACCGCACGGGCTGGCGTCGTCGGCCACCGTGCTGCCGGTACAGATTTTCCTGTGGTCCGACGATGCGCAGCGCGGCTTTGTCGAAAAGACCTCGGCAGCGATCATCGTGCTGCTCATCATCCTGCTGCTGATGAGCAGCGTCGCAATCTATTTGCGCAACCGCTTCGAGAAACGCGCATGAACCAGCCGACCCCCAAGCTCACCGCCCGCAACCTCAACGTCTTTTACGGCGCGAAACAGGCGATCAAGAACGTCTCGATCGACATTTCGCGTGAACATGTCACCGCGCTGATCGGCCCGTCGGGGTGCGGCAAGTCCACCTTCCTGCGCTGCTTCAACCGCATGAACGATACGATCGAAAGCGCCCGCGTCACCGGCGAGATCCGCCTCGACGGCCGTGACATCAACGCCGCCGACATGGATGTAGTGCAGCTGCGCGCCCGGGTCGGGATGGTGTTCCAGAAGCCCAATCCCTTCCCGAAATCGATCTATGAAAATGTGGCGTATGGCCCGCGTATCCATGGCCTGGCGGCGGGGCGCGCCGACATGGACATGCTCGTCGAAGATGCGCTGCGCCGCGCCGGGCTGTGGGATGAAGTTCGTGACCGGCTCGGCGACAGCGGCACGACGCTGTCGGGTGGCCAGCAGCAGCGGCTGTGCATCGCCCGCGCCATCGCCGTCGATCCCGAGGTCATATTAATGGACGAGCCCTGTTCGGCGCTCGATCCCGTCGCCACCGCCAAGATCGAGGAGCTGATCGACGATCTGCGCGGTCGCTACGCCATCGTCATCGTCACCCACAACATGCAGCAGGCAGCACGCGTCAGCCAGCGCACGGCGTTTTTCCACATGGGCGCGATGGTCGAATATGGCGACACCTCGATGATCTTCACCAATCCGGTCCAGGCGCGGACCAAGGATTACATCACCGGCCGCTACGGCTGACAGGAACAAAGAGAATGGCCGACAACAACGCCCATACCGTCAAGTCCTTCGATGGCGACATTGCGCAATTGCGCACGATCATCTCGCGCATGGGCGGGCTGTGCGAAGTGCAGATCGGCGCCGCAGTCGATGCGCTGGTGACCCGCAATATCGATGCGGCGCGCCAGGTTATCGAGGACGACAAGCGCATCGATGCGCTCGAAGCCGAGGCCGAGGCGCTCGCGGTGCGGATCATCGCGCTGCGCGCGCCGCTGGCGGGTGACCTGCGCGAGATCGTGGCGGCGATGAAGATCGCCGGCGTGCTCGAACGCATCGGGGACTATGCCAAGAATATTGCCAAGCGCGCCTCGGCGCTGGCGCAGGCGCCGCCGATCGAGCCGGTGATCATCGTGCCCGAAATGGCGCGCGCCGTGATCGCGATGATCAAGGATGTCCTCGATGCCTTTGTCGATCGCGATGCCGTGCTGGCGCGTGCCGTGACCGAGCGCGATCGCCGTGTCGATGATTTCTACAACAGCCTGTTCCGGTCGTTGCTGACCTTCATGATGGAAAACCCCCAGTACATCACGCCTTCGACACACCTGCTGTTCGTCGCCAAGAACCTCGAACGCATCGGCGATCACGCCACCTCGGTCGGTGAAATGGTCCATTTCGCCGTCACCGGGGATCATATCGTCGATCGCCCCAAGACCGACGACACCTCGACCTTCACCCGCCGCACCTGAACCGCCGCCTGCCCAACGGAGACCCGATGATGCGCCCCAAGATCCTGCTTGTCGAAGACGATGCCAGCCTCGTCGAACTGATCAGTTACAACCTCGAAAAGGAAGGCTTCGATGTCATCCGCACCGATGATGGCGAGGAAGCGCTGGTGCTCGCGCAGGAAGACAAGCCCGACCTTGTCATCCTCGACTGGATGATCGCCAATTTGTCGGGGATCGAGGTCTGCCGCCGCCTGCGCCGTGCGCCGGCCACCGCCAATCTGCCGATCGTCATGCTGACGGCGCGCGCCGAGGAAGCCGATCGGATCAGGGGCCTCGAAACCGGTGCCGATGATTATGTCACCAAGCCGTTTTCCCCGCGCGAACTCGTCGCCCGGGTGCGTGCCGTGCTGCGCCGCCTGCGCCCGGCGCTGTCGGGGGGCAATCTCGATTATGCCGGGATCAGCATGGACACATCGGCACACAAGGTTACCCGTGATGGCGCGACCGTCTCACTCGGGCCGACCGAATTCCGCCTGTTGCGGCATTTCCTCGAACATCCCGGCCGGGTGTTCAGCCGCGAACAACTGCTCGATGCCGTCTGGGGCCGCGATGTCTATGTCGAGCAGCGCACCGTCGATGTGCATATCCGCCGGCTGCGCAAGGCAGTGAACGCCACCGATAATGGCAAGGAACTGCCCGATGTCATCCGCACGGTACGCTCGGCGGGCTATGCGCTCGATGCGGCGCCGGTTCCTGCGTAACACTGCCGCGATTCGCGCTCTTTGCGAAGCGGCTGACACCGGCTAGAGGCTGGCGCTCAACCAGTGGGGCTGCTTGCAATGACTTTGCGTTTTGATGATCGTGTTGCCATCGTTACCGGCGCCGGTGGCGGCCTTGGCCGCGCCTATGCGCTCGACCTGGCGCGGCGTGGTGCCAAGGTTGTCGTCAACGATCTCGGCGGCGCGCGCGACGGCTCGGGCAGTTCGTTGTCGGCGGCGCAGACGGTGGTCGATGAAATCACCGCGCTGGGCGGCGAAGCCATGGCCAACAGCGCCAGCGTTACCGATGCCGCCGCGGTCGAAAAGATGGTCGCCGTCGTCAAGGAACGCTGGGGCCGCATCGATATCCTGATCAACAACGCCGGCATCCTGCGCGACAAGACCTTCGTGAAGATGAACCATGACGATTTCCGCCAGGTGCTCGATGTGCACCTGATGGGCAGCGTCAACTGCACCAAGGCGGTGTGGGAAATCATGCGCGAACAGGCCTATGGCCGTATCCTGATGACGACGTCGTCGACCGGCCTGTACGGCAATTTCGGCCAAGCGAACTATGGCGCTGCCAAGATGGGCCTTGTCGGCCTGATGAAGACACTGGTGCTCGAAGGCGCCAAGTACAACGTCAAGTGCAACACCATCGCGCCGCTGGCCGCGACGCGGATGACCGAAGATGTGATCCCGGCCGAAATGCTGGCGCTGATGGGTCCGGAGACCGTCGTGCCGGCGGCGGTCTACCTCGTCAGCGAAGACGCGCCGACCAACGCCATCATCAACGCCGGCGGCGGCGGTTTCGAGCGCGCCTATGTGACGCTGACGCAGGGTATCCACGTCAAGCCCGAGGACATGACCGCCGAAACCATTGCGGCGCGCTTTGCCGAAATCAGCGACCGTACCGGTGAAATCGTGCCCGATACCGGCGGCGCGCAGGGTGCGATGGCGCTCGGCCGGCGCGGTTGATCGAGGAACGCGATCTTGACGCGGCGGTCGCGGCCGGGATCCTCGATGCCACGACGCGCGAGCGGCTGGTGGTGTTCACGCGCGATCTGCGCCGTGGCACCGCCGGGCCCGACGAGGAACAGTTCCGGCTGCTGACCGGCTTCAACGACATCTTCGTCAGCATCGCCATCGGGCTGGTGCTATTCGCGCTGGCCAATCTGGCGGGCAGTATCGGGCCCGTGGCTGTGGCGGCGGCAAGCTGGGGACTGGCCGAATATTTCACGCGGCGGCGGCGCATGGCGCTGCCCAGCATCGTGCTGCTTTTCGGTTTTGTCGGTGCCATGTTCGGCTTCGGCCTCGGGTTGGCGAACGGCCTTGGTGTCAACGCGAATGGTGAAGCGCCATTGGGATTCGTAATGGGCAATCCAAACGCGAACCCGGGCGGCTTGCTGCTTGGCGGTTGTCTGGCGGCGCTGGCCGCCGCGGCCCACTGGTGGCGCTTCAAGGTGCCGGTCACTGTCGCCGCCGGAGCCGCTGCTGCGTCTTTGCTGGTCATCATACTTGCCGGTGGCGCGCTTTCGGCGCTGCTGGGCCGCGCAAGTTTCGAAGCCGTAGTGGCGCTGTGTGGCGTGGCGGTCTTTGCGATGGCGATGTGGCACGACAGTGGCGACCTCGCCCGGGTGACGCGGCGGACCGATGTGGCGTTCTGGCTGCACCTGCTGGCAGCGCCGATGATCATCCATCCGGTGTTTGCCGCCACCGGCCTTGCCGATGGCGCAACGGGGCCGGTGGCGGCGACCGTCGTCGTGCTGCTCTATCTGCTGTTGACCGTCGTGGCGCTTGCCATCGACCGGCGCGCCCTGCTCGTTTCGGCGCTGGGCTATGTCATTTATGCGATCAACGCGCTGATCGGGCGCAGCGATGGCATGTCGGCCGGGTTCGGGGCCACGGCGCTGATCATCGGGCTGTTTCTGGTGCTGCTGTCGGCGGCATGGCGTCCGGTGCGCGGCGCCGTGCTTGGCATGTTGCCACCTAAATTGCAGGCCCGGTTGCCGATCGCGGCGGCCTGACGATCAGCCCTCGACCAGCTTGACCAGCCGGCGCTCCACCGGCGCCAGCACATTGGCAAGCTCGTGACCGCGCTTGAGCACGACGCCGCCTTCGCCATAGAGCACCCATTCGCCCTGTTTGAGCCGCAGCGCCGGGTCCTTGACGATGCGGATCTCGGGGTTTTCGGCGGCGCGGCGAAAGGCCGAGAAGCTGGCGGTCTTGGCGCCCATATCGATGGCGTAATCGCGCCAATGGCCGGCGGCGACCATGCGGCCATAAAGCGACAGGATGCGATCGAGTTCGAGCCGGTTGAAGGCGACCTGCGACGGTCGCACCGGCAAGGGGGTGACGCTGTTCAAGCTGCGGCTCAACCCTTGGCGCGGCGGCGCTGTTCTTCCTCGGTCAGCGCGTCGAGCCGGGCGCGCAGGGTCTCGACCTCGCAGCGTAGCAGCTCGAATTTCTGCGTTTCGGGGTCGAACTTCTGGCTACACGGCGTACCGTAAGGCAGGAATGGCTTGGCATAATCCCCGGCATCGACCGGCACCGGCTTGGCCGGGATGCCGACCATAGTGGCGCCTTCGGGCACATCGCGGGTGACGACGGCATTGGCGCCGACACGGGCGCGCTTGCCGACGGTGATCGGCCCGAGCACTTGCGCACCCGACCCGATGATGACGCCGTCTTCCAGCGTCGGGTGGCGCTTGCCGGCGATGCCATTGGCCGGATCGGTGCCGCCCAGCGTCACGCATTGGTAGATCGTCACATTGTCGCCGATCACCGCGGTTTCGCCGATGACGACAAAGCCATGATCGATGAAGAAATTGCGGCCGATGGTGGCACCGGGGTGGATGTCTATCGCGGTCAGGAAGCGCGACAGATGATTGACGATGCGCGCGACGAGGAACAGCCGGGCGCGGAACAGGCCGTGGGCAATCCGGTGCAGGCCGAGCGCCAGCACGCCGGGATAGGTCAGCACCTCCCAGCGCGACCGCGGGGCGGGATCGCGTGACTTGATCGAATCGAGATAGGCGATGAGCGCCATGATAGTCTCCGTCCGGCCGAACGTCGGCCTGTCGTCATTTCGGTGCACTTTACCGGGCTTTGCGATGAAGCGCCATACAAGCTGCAACGCCGGCGCCCGCTGCTGCGTTCCAAGCCCCCTGTTTGCAACGATGAAAGCCGCCTGCGATGACCAGGATGATCGATCGGCCAGCTGCCGATGACGCCGCCCCGAATGAGCCGATTGGGCGCTGGCGCGTTAGGTATGAAATCGCCGATCCGCGGCGCTGGCCGCCAGCCAAGGAACCCGAGATGACCGAAAAAGCCCCGCTGCCCGCCACCCAGGGTAAGGCCGTGCGCGAAGCGCTCGAAGGCGATCGCAGCCACGACATCGACCGCTGGCAGGACGGGTTCTCGCGCGCCGAGAATGCGAAGCTGGCGCAGGAAGAGCCCGATGCGGCGCAACCGGCCAAATCACGCGCCGGGCTGGCGCGCGATGGCGGGCTT
>JBILPK010000170.1:0-7312 GCA_044373875.1 Polymorphobacter sp. | reverse complement strand
TGTCGTAGGAAAAATCGCCGCGTTGCATCGGGATGTCGCGGAAGCCGGCGCGGGCAAGGCGCTCGATGGCACCGTTGACGCGCGCTTCACCGACCGCTGAATCTTCCGGGCCGCCAATCACCGCAAAGCGCGTGCAACCGGCGGCGACCATGCCATCGACGAGCATCGTCTCACCGGCGGCAAACTCGCAAGAGACCGAGGCGGCCGGCACTTCATGGCTTTCGCGATTATAGAGCACGAGGGCGGTGCCGCGGTCATGGAATGCCCCCAATTGTTCGGGCGACAGCCGTGCCGCGACAATGGCGCCATCGACCTGGTAGCGCCAGACCTGATCGAGCACATCGTCGATCTCGCTTTCGGCCTTCAGGGCAAACAACAGGACGCGGACACCGCGTTCGGACAGGCGCTGGGTCAATTCGGCGAGAACTTCGGGATAGTAGAGGTTGGTGAGGTTCGAAATGATGACCGCGACCATGTTCGACCGCCTGGTAATCAGTCCCTGAGCGATGGCGTTCGGGCGATAGCCAAGCTCGTTGGCCGCCACCATGATGCGCGCGCGAGTTGCCGGCGCGACCGAAGCCCCCGGTCGAAAGCATCGCGATACGGCCGATTGGGACACGCCCGCCCGGCGCGCAACGTCATAAGACGTGCCCCGGCGGTTGCGCAGCGCGGCAGTTTCATCATCAGCCATGCGTGTCCCGCCCCAGACCGTATATTCAAGACAACTTGAATGCGAAGTCAATATCGCATTGTATATTGGCGAAGCGCAAGACAGGGAAGCAGGATATATGGCGAGCTTGACGGCGACGACCCCGGACGTTGCCGGCATGTTCCGGGCCGAAGACCTGTCGAAAAACCGCCGCGTCGGGGCTTTGATGTTCGTTCTGGGCGCCTACTTCTGCTACGCTTGGGCGTGGAATACCGTTGATATCCTGCGCCCTTACATTCGCGATTCCATCGGGTTGACACTCGCGCAGTCGGGCTGGCTGTATACGATGCAATCATCTGGTGCGCTGATCGGCGCCGTGGTGCTGGGGCAGTTTGCCGATCGGATCGGCCGGCGCAATGCGCTGATGCTGGTGATGGTCGGTTATGGCAGCGCGCTGCTGGCGGGAATCATTGTAGACAGCTTCTGGCAGCTGGTCGCACAGCGGATGATGATGGGCTTCTTCATGGGCGCCATGTTTCCCATCGCTGTCGGCATCTATTCGGGGTTGTTCCCCAGCCCGTCGCGCGGTCTTGTCGCCGGGTTCGTGATGGGTACCTACAACATCGCCGTGGCCGTGCTCAGCTTCACCGCCGGGCTTGTCATATCGGCCGGGCATGATTGGCGCACCCTGATGTACATCGGTATCGTGCCGATCCTGGCCGCGGGATTTGCACGCTGGGCTGTGCCCGACGACCGGCGGATGCTGGCGTGGGGCAGCGTGGCGGGCGTGCGCCAGATTGCCGGCAAGCTGCCGATCAAGGAGCTTTTTGCACCCGGCGTGCGGCGCCAGACGCTCGCGCTGGTCGCGATGACGGGGCTCAATTTCTTTGCCTATCAAGCCTTTACAGGTTGGGCGACAACCTATCTGAAAGACATCAGGCACATTGATGCGGCGCTGATCGGCACAGTGCTGGGTGTGCAGTTCATCGCCTCGGCGCTTGGCGGTTTCGCCTGGGGGATGATTTCGGATCGCATTGGCCGCCGCCGCGCAGCCTTTGGTTTCGTCGGCGCCGCCATCATCATTCCGATCTACCTGTTCGTGCCGATGTCGAACGCAGCCTTTGTCGCGCTGGGCTTCGCCTATGGTTTCATGCTGTCGGCGAGCACGGTCTGGGGGCCCTGGCTGTCGGAACTCTATCCGCCGCATCTGCGCTCGACCGCCGCCTCGATCTTCAACTGGGGGCGCATCATCTCGATGACCGCGCCGATCCTGACCGCCGCACTGGTGCCCGCGGTGGGCATGGCCGTCGTCATGCTGACCGGTTGCCTGGCATTTCTGGCGGCCGCCTTCATCTGGCTGCGGCTGCCCGAAACGGTCGCAACGCGGGGTTGAATCGCTTGCATCGGCGATTTTGGTGACTTCGAATGCCAACAATACCGATATTTCTGGCATTGGTTCGATATTTTCATCGCCATTGTGTGACTGATTTGCCACAAATAAGCTGATTTATGGCAAATTAGGGTCAAAATTGCGGTTGCATTCGAAGGCAACATTAGTCTCTATGCCGTGATGGTGGTGGGTGGCCGCTGAGAAGGGGATCATTATGTTTCGAACAGCGCTGCTGGCAGCAACGGCCGTTTCCGGCCTGGTAGTAACTAGCCCGGCTCTCGGACAGGCGGCGACGCCGGTAGCCGTGACCGATGAAGGTCTGGGCGAAATCGTCGTGACGGCGCAGCGCCGCGTGGAAAACGTCCAGAATGTGCCTGTCGCGGTGACCGTGCTTTCGGCTGATACCCTCGATCGCAACGATGTCCGCGATCTCAGCCGCGTCGAAATCCTCACGCCGGGCTTCAGTTTCGGTCGTTCCGGTTCCGACGCGCGCCCCGCGATCCGCGGTGTCCGGACGGAGAATGTCGGGGTTTCGGGCGACCCGACGATCGGCTTCTTCGTCGACAACATCTACCGGAGCCGTGCTTCTCAGGCGAACGAGCCGTTCGTCGATGTCGAACGCGTCGAAGTGCAGCGCGGACCGCAGGGAACGCTGTATGGCCGCAATACCTTCGGCGGCAACGTATCGGTGACAACCGCGCGGCCGACGGACAAGCTCGGCGCCGGCCTCAACCTGACCTACGGCTCTTTTGACCGGATGCGCGGCGACGGCTTCGTCAATGTGCCGATCACCGATACGATCCAGGTTCGCGTCGCCGGCCTTCGCGAAAAGATGGACGGTTATGTCAAGGGCACCACCGACGATCTCGATATCTACAACCGCGACACGACCTATGCCCGCGCCAGCCTGCGCTTCAAGCCGGTCGATGCGTTGGAGGCGGTGCTCAGCTACAGCTACTGGCAGGAAAAGGGCACCGGTGCCGGCGCCTTTGGCTACCGCGTCGGCGGTATCTTCCTGAACCCGACGACGGGTGCCTTCGATCTCGACGGCCAGCCCTTCAAGCTGAATGCCGATCCGCCGGGCCGTGATGGCATTCCCGATGCCGGTGGGGTCGACCGCGGCTTCCCGATCAATACCGATCCGCTGTTCTACCCCGGCGACACCAAGCTGGAACAGGACCAGAAGCAGCATGTCGTCAGCCTGAATCTTTCGGCCGACCTGGGCTTTGCGACCCTGCGCTCGATCACCGGCTATGTCGATTACAAGGTGTTCCGCAATGCCGACAACGACTTTTCGTTGCGCAAGGGCAATGTCGACGGACAGGAAGACAAGCTGACCGCACTGAGCCAGGAAGTGCAGCTCGCGTCGAACGGCAACGGGCCGCTCCAGTGGATTCTGGGCTATTTCTTCTTCGAGGAAGACGTCAAGGCGTCGATCTTCAGCAGCTGTCCGACCGCTGCGCGCAACACGCCGGGTTGCGCTTTTGCGGCCGGGCTGCCGCGCACGACATCCAATGCCGTGTTCGGCCAGGCGTCCTACTGGATCATCCCTGACAAGCTGCGGCTGACCGGCGGCATCCGTTACACGTCGGACAAAAAGGAAATCAATCGCGCTAATGCGGTGACCGATACCAACCAGCGCATCACCCAGATCCTGCGCACCGGCCAGCGTCTCGATTTCGAATTCAACAAGACAACCTGGCGCGCCAATGCCGAATTTTACGTCAACGATGACAGCATGCTCTACGCCACCGTTTCGACTGGTTTCAGGTCGGGCGGCTTTAACGCCGGGGTCTTTACCAACCCGCTGTTGCAGGGCTCGTTCGGCCCGGAGAATGTCACCGCCTATGAAATAGGCAGCAAAAACCGGTTCTTCGACAACAAGGTTCAGCTGAACCTGTCCGTCTATCGCAACGAGTTCAGCGATCTGCAGGTGCAGAACCAGTTCCTCGTTCCGGCCACCGGCGGCGGTTTCACCACCACCTCGATCATCCTCAACGCCGCCAAGGCGCACAGCCAAGGGATCGAAGTCGAACTGCAGGCCGTTCCGGTTCCTGGCCTCAACATCGCCATGTCGGGAACCTTGATGGAGGCCAAGTACGACGATTACAAGAACACACCGGCGCCGGCGAATTACACGGGTTTTCGTGATCTTACCGGAAACGATGTGCCTTATTCGCCGAATTTCAAGCTGACCGGTGTCATCAGCTACGACTTTGATCTGGGCGGCAGCGGCGTGATCACGCCGCAGGTGACGCTGCTGTGGTCGGGCAGCTATTTCAACACCGATTTCAATACCGTGCTCGACAAGCAGGACAGCTTTGCCAAGCTCGATCTTCGGCTTGGCTGGCGGTCGGCAAGTGACAAGTTCTCGGCCGAGGTGTTCGTCAATAACGTCACCGACCAGATCACCCAGAACCGGGCGACCTTCGGTTCGCGCGGCCTCAACGAAAGCTTCGATGCGCCGCGCATGTACGGGGTTCGCGTCGGCGCCCGTTTCTGAACCCTCGCGGAAGCGAACGCTATTCGGGGCGGTGGCCAGATGGCCACCGCCCAGAATTTTGTGTAGGCAATGTCGATGCCTTTCAGCGTCTTTGAATTGTTCAAGATTGGCGTCGGGCCATCGTCGTCCCATACCATGGGGCCGATGACCGCTGCCGCCGATTTCATCGCGCGCGCGGCGCCATTGGCGCCGGCACGCGTTGTCGCCGAGCTGTTCGGTAGCCTGGCACTGACTGGCAAGGGTCACGCCACCGACAGCGCCATCATTCTGGGCCTTTGTGGTGAGCGCCCCGAGGCACTTTGCCCTGACCATGCCGCGATGCTTGTCGCAGGGGTGCGCACCAGCGGCCTCCTGCCATCAGGCATTGCTTTTGACGAAGCAAGCGACCTGGTGTGGCACCAGCGTCGCCGCCTGCCGCATCACAGCAACGGCATGACCTTCACAGCTTATGGCGCCAGTGGCGCGGTGCTGCATACCGAAACCGCCTATTCGGTCGGCGGTGGCGCGGTTGTCGGCGCGGCAGAAATTGCTCGCAACGCTCCGCCGTCCCCGCTGCGCGACCTGCCACATCCCTATGCCAGCGGCGATGAACTGCTTGCCCGTGCAGCTGCCGCCGGGCTCGATTTTGACGAACTGGCGCTCGCCAATGAACTGGCAACGCTACCCGAAGCTGAGGTTCGCACCAGACTCGCCGCTATTCGTGCCGCCATGTCCGATTGCATCGATCGCGGTTGCCGTACCGGTGGCGAGCTTCCAGGTGGACTGAAGGTGGTACGCCGCGCGCCTGTCATTTTGGCGCTTCTGCGTGACCGGCAGGAAAGGGCGCTGGCTGATCCGCTGTCGGTTATCGACTGGGTCAATCTGTGGGCGCTCGCGGTGAACGAGGAAAATGCTGCCGGCGGCCGTGTGGTTACCGCACCGACGAATGGCGCCGCCGGAATCATCCCGGCCGTGCTGCGATATTATGAGCGCTTTGCGCCGGGCGCTTCAGCCGAGGGTGCCGATCGCTTTCTGTTGGTGGCGGGGGCAATTGGCGCACTGTTCAAAGCCAACGCCTCGATATCTGGCGCCGAAGTTGGCTGCCAGGGGGAAGTCGGCGTTGCATGCTCGATGGCAGCAGCAGGGCTCACCGCAGCGCTTGGTGGCAGCAATGGCCAGATCGAGAATGCTGCAGAAATCGGCATGGAGCATAATCTTGGCCTGACCTGCGACCCGGTGGGCGGGCTGGTGCAGGTGCCGTGCATCGAGCGCAATGCCGTGGGCGCCATAAAAGCCATTGAGGCTTCGCGGTTGGCGATGCTCGGCGACGGCACGCACCGTGTGAGCCTCGATCAGGTCATTGAAACCATGCGTAAGACTGGTGCCGACATGGGCGAGAAGTACAAAGAAACGTCGCTTGGCGGGCTCGCGGTCAATGTCGTTGCTTGTTGATTCGCTTGCACACAGGCGGGGCATTCACGTTGCTGCAATCGCAGGCTATCTCGCATCAAGTATTTGAGAAGGAAGCAAGAAAATTTGCCTGATAACATAGATTATGTTTAATATTATTTAAGGGTTCGGTCCGACCATTGCCGCGACCTCATGCTGCTCGTTAACTAATTTTGCTGCCGTTGCTAGCAGCCGTATCAACTCCAATTTGGTACTATTTCTCAGACGCCCTAACCCGATCTGCAAAGCCATGGCCGCCGGTGCTGCATCCGCTGAATGTGTTCTTAGCGTGGCGACGGCAAGCCCCAGCTTTTCCGGGTAAGGGGTGTCGATCCAACCTCGTGGCTCACCCTGCACCTCTCGGCCGCGATACTGAACATAGATCTGCGGTTTGCTATCCTCAGGCCAGAATACCGTTTCATTGTCTGCCGTTCGAGAGGCAGGGCGCCGCTTGCCAACGACAGCCCACACTGCCTTCTTGATCTCTGATCCTGTTCGTTGGAAACCGTGTGCCCGGGCGATTCTTGTTGCCAAACCGTCGAAAGTTATTGGTCCGAAGTGATCGATGAGGCCCAGGCACAGGGTCTGTAGAACGGGTTTATAGGCGTCATCATAGAACTTGGACGCGGACATTTCGGCTAAGGCAGAGGGGTTGGACAGCTGGGTCGGCAATCCACCGTCTGCGCTTAGTGAAGCTACTGACGGGGTCTTCATCTCAACCTCGGCAGACGAAGCTAGATTATTGTCGGGTTCGACAGCGGGCGGGCTGCTCGGTTGGGCCGGATCAGCCGCGTTTGTCTCCTTGGTATTCTGGCCAGCGATCTTTACTCGATCTGCTTCGAGTAGGGCACTTAAACGATTGTGAATGACGTCGATCGCGCGCGCAGCGTCCAAGAAAAAGTCTGTTGACCAGAGCCTTACGAGCGACCAGCCCAGCTGTTCGAGAATTGTGTGCCTAACACGATCACGATCACGAGCCGTTGGAGAACTGTGGTAGGCGGCGCCATCACATTCAACGCCAGCAAGGAATTTACCCGGCGCATCTGGGTGAACAATGCCGAGATCTATCCTAAACTTGGATACACCGACTTGTGTCTGAACCTGCCACCCCTTGGCGCGAAGCGCGGTTGCGACGGCTTCCTCAAAGGCGGAGTCAAATTCGTCGACGCCGCCGTTGATCGAAACCGACTTGGCCAAGGCTGAATGGGCAAACTTAGCAAATTCGAGATAGCCCTTGAGGTCGGCGATCGCCTCGGCCTTGGTTCGCGTCGTGTCGATCATGCCAGGGTCGAAGCTGGCGAAGATCATGACTTCGCTCGTAGCGCGGGTAATAGCGACGTTA